>CAPZDM010000144.1 GCA_948745425.1 uncultured Clostridia bacterium | reverse complement strand
AACTACTTCTAAAATTTATTTTATCAATATAAAATTCTCCGTTTTTTGTTCTTTAATAATGTCATCGACTCAATAAATTTTGAAATAAATTCTTGCTTTTCTTCTTTTGATTTTTTATTCCATTCTTGTTTTAAAGTTTCATTTAATTTGTTATCTTTTATTAGTTTTTCTCTTTCAATATCTCTATCAGCCATTAATTGTTGTGGCGTAAATGATAAACTATTTGTGTTAAGTTTTTCATATTTTTTTGTTTCTAAAATGTTGATTTTTTCTTCAATCATTTTGTAATCTTCAGAGAAATCTTCCATTTCAACTATACCACTTAAATATGCTTTTTTTATTCTGTCTTTTTGCTTTTGTAATGTATCGATTTCTTGGTCTAGTTTTTCTGTTTTTGTTTCTTTTTTGTCAGCTAGTATTGGTAAAAAATATTTCTTTACTGCCATATCATATTCAATTAACTCAAGAATAAATCTTTGTAAACATTCTTCAATTTTATCTTCTCTGTAATATATCTTACAATGTTCGCAAGTATAATACATATATTTTTTCTTTGTTCCTCCAGAGCCTTTACATTTCATTATTCGATTACATTTAGGACATTTTAGTTTTTGAAAAAATATATAAACTCTATCTCTTGTATAACTTCTTTGATTTTTCTCTTTTTGGTATTGTGCTTCATTCCACATAGCACGACTTATAATTGGCTCTACAACATTAATATAAACTAAAGTATCTTTACTATTTGATTTTCCTTTTTCGTAATCTCCCATATATACTTTGTTATCAATCATTTTCATTATTGTTGTATCTCTCCAATGTTTCGGGTATAAAACTTTTTCTTTGTTCAATGTATTACTTATTTGTTGATAGCTTTTTCCTTCAAGATACATATTAAATATTCTAATAATTACATCTTTTGTAGTTTCATCTATTATAGTTTTTTTATTACTATCTTTTTTATAGCCTAATGGTACAATTCCAGGCAAATGCCCTGATTTTATAGCACCATTTAATCCAAATTTTGTTCTTTCTGACACTATTTCAATTTCTAACTGTGATAACACTGTTAGCATACGCACAAAAAATCTACCGATTAGCTGTGCTAGTATTTACATCATCTACATCTTCTTATGACAAAAATAAGAAAATATTGATATTTAGTAGCTTTCGCCTATAATTTAAAAAATAATAAAAGCAAATAAAAGTGTAGATTTTGCAAAAATCTATGCTTTTATTTGTTATGCGTGGAAGATTGAAACCGAGCAAGGTTTCAAGAAGAGTAAGAAAAAAATAAACTTTTTTCTTGCTCTTTTTCAATAAATTGCGAAAAGCAAATTTATCGAAATCATAAAAAGTTCATGTAAATAAAACTTTTTATGAAAAATCTAAAAATGCAGTTATGTAATTTTTAGATTTTGGGTTGTAGGGTTGCCAAACCCTGCCATACAGGACAAACTTGTTTGTCTAGTATGTTAGACATTTGAAGTGACCCACGAAAGTTGGA
>CAPZDM010000143.1 GCA_948745425.1 uncultured Clostridia bacterium | reverse complement strand
TTCAAAGTTATCTTATTGCGATAAAATAATTCTCTATCATTTTTATTAATTTTAATAGTTGGTATTATCCCAGCATATTTTGTTAATATTTCAATAATTTTATTTTCTTTAAATTCATCTTCGTATTCTATATTTATATGTTGTAAATTACAACCACCACAAGAATAGTAGTAAGGGCATTTCGGTAAAACACGATTGATATTTTCATTTTTTATTAGTTTTGCATCAGCAATATAAAATTTTTTATTTTCACTTACAAGGGAAATTTCAACTTCTTCATCAGGTAGAGCATTGTTAACAAAAGTGATTAAGTTATTGTAATAAGTTATTCCTCTTCCTTTATTATCTAATTTTTCTATTTTCATTAGTTTTTATACTCGTATAGTTTTTTAACTTCTTTAATAGAAAGTTCTCTATACTCTCCACTTTTTAAATTATCTAATTTTAAAAATCCATATTCTACCCTTGTTAGCTTATCAACTAAATATCCCATTTTTATAAATACATTTTTTATAATATGATTTCTTCCTTCAACAATAGAAATCTCAACAATACATGTATCCTTGTTGTGATCAATGTCACGAACTTTAACTCTTGTTGGTATGCATTTTATTCCATCAATATTTATGCCACTTTTTAAAATCATTTGATCTTTTGGAAGCATAACTTTATTAAGCTTAGCAATGTAAGTTTTTTCAACTCCTCTAGAAGGATGCATTAATATGTTAGCAAGTTCTCCATCATTTGTTAAAATTATTAAACCTGTTGTATCATAATCTAGTCTTCCTACGGGATATACTCTTTTATCTGTTTCAATTAAGTCCGTTATCTTTTTTCTTCCTAGTTCATCGTTAACTGTAGAAACATAACCTCTTGGTTTATTAAGAAGAAAATAAACCTTCTCTTCTTTTGTTAAACTTTTTCCATCTACAACTATATAATCTCCAAATGAAGCCTTTGTTCCAAGTTCTGTAACTTTTTCTCCGTTAACAAAAACTTTTCCTAATTTTATATATTCTTCTGCTTTTCTTCTTGAACAGAATCCTGATTCTGCTATTATTTTTTGTAATCTTTCCATATAAGTCACCTGCAATCTTATTTTACCAAGAAATCCCTTATTAGTAAATTGAAAAGACTAATTCGTACAGTAACAAAAAAATATTATGCAATTACATAATATTTAAATATTTTATTGTATTGTTTATTCAGTTATATTTTTGTTACGCTATACGATAGGCAATTGCTCCTTGTCCACCTGATCCACTACCTGAAATACTTAGAGTTTCTCCTGCATTCATAGTAAAATAGAAAATTCCTCCTGCATTTTGATGTGCCCAAGTTCCTGAAGAACCTTTTGCAACATTATTTACTTTGACAGATATGTTGCAATATGCAATAACTATTATTACAGATTTTTCTGATGCTTTCCAAGTTTTGGAATCATTCCAACTAGAACTATATCCTATAGTTGTAAGGTAAGTAAACTGTGTTTGTCCTGTATATGTTCCTGCTATTCCAGCAATACTTTGTCCTTTAGCTATTTTATTAGCACTAACTCCTAGTTGAGAA
>CAPZDM010000142.1 GCA_948745425.1 uncultured Clostridia bacterium | reverse complement strand
CTATGTTATTCACACAAAGATAATAAATGTATTATTGAAACAGGAAAAAGAAATAGTGATAAGGTAGCACTTGTAGAACGCCAATTTAAAGATGGAACAAAAGAGTATATCATAGCTTTTAATTATGAGGTAGATGATAAAAAGGTAAACTGGGGTTATGGCTATTATTATGGAAATGACTTAAAAAGAGCAAAAGAAGATTTTGAAAAAGTAAAAGCAGGAGGAAATTTAGCAGATACCTTTAAGGAAGAAAATAAGAAAAAACACAAAGAAAGGGAAAGGTAATAAATTATGAGAAGAAAAGACTTGACTTTCAAATTTAATGATACAGATTACAATATATTAGTTAGTGATTATGAAAGTGGATTTATAAAAGTTAGTATGCAGAATATAGAAACAAAAGAAATTCAAGATATTACCATAGACGGAGCTCATTTATTTATTCCATCAGCACCAACACCAGACTGTGCAATGGTAAATGATAATAAAAAGCTAATAAAAGAGTTAATAGAAATAGGAATATTAGATTATTGTCATTCTTTAATGGCTAAATTCAATATAAAAGAATTAAGTCATTATGATAAAGCAGGAGTTAAGAAGTTTTTAGATAAATATGCTCACGAAGTAACTTATAGAAAAGACAAAGGAAATTCAGAAGATGAAATAAAAAAGAATATAAGAAAAGACGCAAGAGAAGTTTTGAATAGTAAATGGGTAAAGGAATACTATTTAAGAGATAATTTTATCAATATGAATACATTTTTATATTCTGTATTAGATAAAGATAATATAAAAGAATCGTTTGTTGTATATGCAGATGAAAACGGAGAATTTGAGGCTTTTATACAACCATATAGAAATAATACAGATGACCAAATAGAAATTATACCAGATTATGCATATACCAATAAAGAGGGTTTATTTAGTTCTTTAAATGGAAATTGTCAAATAATACAGTTAAATAAAAATGTTAATGAGTGGATTATAGATGAATTATCAAATTATTATCCAGACTTTGAATACAAAAAAGGAGTTCAAAAGTATTTAAAACATTGTATTAGTAAGAAAGTAGACAAAGAAGAATTTATGAAAAAATACAAAGATATAGCAGAATTGATGAAAAAAGAGAGAAAAAAAGAAAAAGAGAGGTAGGAAAGATAATTTGGATAGGATTTTAAGAAATAATGACAAACTAATGAATGATGTAGCATTTAGTTATTTATTAGAATATGGCAGACAGAATATATTAGATAGTAATTTTTATAATAGTGAAATAAAAGAAATAGAAAATGGAAAAAAAGGTTTTTTAATGACAGCAGAATTTAAAAAAGAGGTTTTAGAAATTGCAAAATATATGGCAGAAATGAAAGATAAAGACTTAAAAAACTATGTTTATAATAAAGTAAAAGCAGAAAGAAAAATGCAAAAAGAAAGATAAAAAGGAGAGATGATAACCTATGGAAGTTAAGATAAATAAGGAAATAAGGCAGTACAAAGAAAATATATTTTTTGGACTGACAATGAGGCAATTTGTATGTTCGGCATTAGCTTGTATTGTAGCAGTCGGAA
>CAPZDM010000141.1 GCA_948745425.1 uncultured Clostridia bacterium | reverse complement strand
AGAAGAATTTACATTCCAAAGAAAAATGGAAAACTTAGACCATTAGGAATACCAAGCATTGACGACAAATTAGTTCAAGAAGTGGTACGAATGATATTAGAAGCAATATACGAAGATAGTTTTGAAGAAATTTCACATGGTTTCAGACCTAATAGGAGTTGTCATACAGCATTAAGACAAATACAAAATAGATTTACAAGGTGTAAATGGTACGTTGAGGGAGACATCAAAGGATTTTTCGATAATATTGACCATGAAATTATGATTAATATTTTGAAAATAAGAATTAAAGATGAAAGATTTATAAACCTTATACGAAAATTTCTAAGTGCAGGATATATGGAACAAAAAGAATTACATCAAAATTATAGTGGAACACCACAAGGTGGAATAATTAGTCCTATACTAGCAAATATATATTTAGACCAATTTGATAAATATATGGCAGAATATAAAAAGAAATTTGATTTAGGAGAAAAAAGAGCTTATAACGCAGAATATAAGAAAATGGCTGAAAAAAGACATAGCTTAGTCAAAAGTCTTAAAAGAAGCAAAAGCAAAGAAAAAAGTGAAATGTTACTAAACAAAATTCAAGAACTAGATAAAAAGCACAAGTTAATACCATGTAAAGACCCTATGGACAATAATTTCAAAAGATTACAATATATTAGATATTGTGACGATTTTATTATTGGTATAATTGGCTCCAAAGAGGACGCAAAGAAAGTAAAAGAAGAAATAGGACAATTTATTCAAAATAAATTACATTTAGAACTATCAAATGAGAAAACACTAATAACAAAAGCAACCAATAAAGCAAGATTTCTAGGATATGATATAAGAGTTACACCTAAAAGTAATCTTACAAAGAAAACAAAAAGAGGAATAAAAGCAAGAAATTATGGCGGACATGTTATGCTAGAAGTACCAACAGAACTAATCCAAAAGAAACTAATTGAACTAAAATCAATGAGAATAGAAGTACAAAATAATACAGAGATTTGGAAACCAATACATCGAGGAGACTTAACAGGCAGAAACGACTTGAGTATCTTAGACCAATATAATGGAGAAATTAGAGGATTTTGTAATTACTATTCTATTGCAAATAATCGTTCAAAACTCCATAAATTTAGGTATATTATGGAATATAGTTATTACAGAACAATGGCATGTAAATATAGAACATCAGTTAGGAAAATTATAGCAAAGTTTAGAATAAATAAAGATATTGGAATTAAATATCAAGATAATAAAGGAAATGAAAAAATGCGTTTGCTATGGAAAGGAAGTTTAGCAAAAGACCCAAGACCACTTGCAGCTGAAGCTGATACAATTCATAAACCTAAAGGTATTTTGAAAAGACCTAAACTAGCTGATAGATTAAATTCTAATAGATGTGAATGGTGTGGTAAACATACTAAAGAATTAGAAGTACATCAAGTTAGAACATTAAAAGAGTTAGACGAAAAAGATGATTGGGCAAGATTTATGAAGAAAATTAATCGTAAAACATTAGTTGTATGTAAAGATTGCCATTTAAAAATTCATAAAAAGCAAACTGCGTGAATAAATGGAGAGCCGTATACAGCGAGAGTTGTAAGTACGGTTCG
>CAPZDM010000140.1 GCA_948745425.1 uncultured Clostridia bacterium | reverse complement strand
AGCCCTGGTGTAACGATATCTATTTCTTTTTCTAATTTAAATTCCATGTACTCTTTTTCTTTTGCGATGGCAAGGGTGATGTGTTCTTTTTCTAAATTCAATTTCTTTTCTAACTCTGCTATGTCTGGCACGCTTTCGTAAGCAGTGATTACTTCTTCCATTTTGCTTTCTAAATTGTTTTTGGTATACAAAATTTTTCCTAAATCGATTACTCCAAATATCATAAATATAAAGATGGGCAATATAATTACAAACTCCACTAATGCTTGTCCCTTTTTATTTAAAAACATTTTATCACCCTTTGTTACTCTATTTCTTTTTCTTTGCACTCTCCCTCACCAGGTTTTGCACCGGGTACGTATTCTTGGTCTACTAAAGAACAAGAGGTTTTAGTAATAGAATCTTTAACATATCCTCCAAAATAGTTGACTACTGCAATCGTAATCACACTAATGATTGCAACAATTAATACATATTCCACTAATGCTTGTCCATGGTTGTTCCGTTTTTTCATATCTCCACCTACTATCAATATAAATATAAACTAATTTGATGGTAAAGTCAAATGTTGGCGGTGTGTTTTCATGAAAAAAAGTACTCTTAAAAGTACTTATTAGAGTTGTTCGGAAACAAAAAACATGTTAAAATTTAGATAGCTAAACATGAAAATGGAATAATAGAAAGTAACCTTTATGGAGTAACTTAATTCATGTTTAGCGATTTGAATTTCCATGAGTTATTCCATAAAGGTTATTTTTTGGTAAGGAATAATGAGGGAAACATATAGTATTGAAAGATTAAATAAATTGTCTTGTAAAGAATATAAAAGATTAATGGGAATAGATAAAGTAACATATTTCATAATGGAATGCACATTAAACCAGGCTTATAAAAAGAAACATCTAAAGGGTGGAAAACCAAGTAAATTTTCAATTCATAATAAGATAGTTATATTTCTAATTTATATGAAAAATTACTATGCAATGGAAGATTTGGCATTTCAATTTGAAACAACAAAAAGTGTAATATGTGAAATTATACATTTGATATTAAATGAATTATTAAAGAATAAAAATTTTACTTTATTTGGCTCAAAATGTGTTAAAAATGAAGATTCAGAAAATAGATTAATTGATGTTACAGAAATAAGAATTGAAAGACCCAAATATAATCAAAAAAAGAAGTACTCTGGGAAGAAGAAGTACCATACAATGAAGATCCAAATCATCCGAGGAGTAGAAACTGGATTTATTTATGAAATACAAATTGGTGTAGGTAAAGAGCATGATTTTCATTTATTTAAAAGGACATTTGAGGGTACACCAGATAATGTTACATATGAAGTAGACTTAGGCTATCTTGGCATAGATAAAGTTCACAAAAATTGTAAAGTTCCAAAAAAATCAAACAAAAAGCATCCATTAACGGAAGAAGAAGTGGCTTATAATAAAGAAATAGCAGCAGAAAGAATTTTTATAGAACATACTAATTCATGGATTAAAAGATTCAAAATATTATCTACTAAATTTAGGAATCATCTAAGTTATTTTGTTCCAATTGCTGTTTTAATATGTGCTTTATATAATTTGGATATTGCTTAATTTAGGTTTCCGAACAACTCTATTAT
>CAPZDM010000139.1 GCA_948745425.1 uncultured Clostridia bacterium | reverse complement strand
TCATAGTGTTCCTCCCACATTTTGCTCAAAAAAATAATTGACTCATCAACTGTTATATATATTTTACCATAAGTAATAAATTTTTCAATGCTAATTTTATAAAAAACATTTAATTTAAACTAGAAATATGGTATACTTATTACATAAGTTTATCTAAAAGACAGATGACCAGACTGTCTTAATTCCTATAATTTATAAATTTAAGGAGGAAATTAAAATGTTTACTTGTGATTGTGAAAGTATCTGTAAAAAAAGAGAAGCATTAGCAAAAAAAGAACATTTAGGAGATGCAAAAGGAATTAAATTGTTCATTCGGAAAATGACTTGGCAACCGTGGATTAGAAATAGCAATGTTTGTCATGGTGGCTGTCATATTTGGAATGATATTCACAGAGAACAATTTGCAAACTTTATTGAAAAGAATGCAGAATGGATAATCAATATGAAATGACTTTTTAATCTGGTCAAAAAGGAAAGTGTGATAAAATGCACTTTCCTTTTTCATTACATAAAAATTAGCTCCCTCGAATAAAAAATATCAAGAGAGCTATTTAGAAATAGAATAAAAAGTTAATTTGTTACTCTGTTCAACATTTTTTCCAGTTCTGACTTTCTTTTTTCGTATGCTTCCTGTGAAGTTTCTCCACTTTTGTATGAATTTTCCAAGTTTTCTAACTCGTTAATCATTACAAGAGATACTCCAGCATTTGCAAAACTTTGTGTCCATTCACTTTTCATCTTATTTCCTCCTTAAGTTTTTTGTAATATATATATTACCATAAAAATATCTAAAAAGCAAAAATTTCATATTATACCACTTTAAATTTCTGTTAACGCTATAAATTTTATAACAGAAAAATATAAACATTACATATTATTTCAAAAATAAAGTTTATTTTTTCTTCTTCATTCATTTCCATTACTTTGGCTAATATAAAAACATCCATATTATCTTTATAAGAAATCATTGCGTTTTTATTATATTTTTTATCAAAGACACATAAGAAATTTTTTAATATATCAACTAACTTTTCTTTATCAACTTTTAATTTTATCAAATCACTTTGTATAACAATTATACTTAATTTTAATCTACTTTCTATACTTAAACTTGCAAATATTTTACTAAAACGTTTACATCTTCACTATTATTTTTTAATATCATTTTTCTTATTCCTTTCTTTGTTTTATAAAGGGTTTGGGACTTAGTCCCAAATTTCGAATTTTGACTAGGGAGGAAAAATTCAGTGCTTGTTAGGAGATATATAGGAGTACAAAAATTGTATTTGCCTTGAATTTTCCCTCTAATTTTTTCATTTTTGATTACTAATTACTGCTCCAATTTTATAAATTTCTTTCTTTGATTTTGAGAAAGTTTTGTTATCTTTTACAGCAACTAATCGAATCAATTTTTGCTTTTCTTTATTCAATTTTATTTCAATTTCTTCTTTATTTTGATTCACATTTTTTGAAAATAATTCGTAAAATTCTATTTCAAATTCTTTATTAAGTCTTGTAATATAATCATCTAATTGCTCTTGATTTATATTAACACTTGTCCTAATTTCTTTTTCTTCTTCATTCACTTCAACTGGGACATAAACATCTGCTATTCCTAATGCAAAAAATTTTGTTAATTGTTCAATATAACTACTTCTAAAATTTATTTTATCAATATAAAATTCTCCGTTTTTTGTTCTT
>CAPZDM010000138.1 GCA_948745425.1 uncultured Clostridia bacterium | reverse complement strand
AAATAAACATTAATAGAAAACTAACGATAAAGGGCCATAATGTAAGATGCCACTTAATTCCAAGTACACCAATTCGACCCATAAAGAAAGCATGCACTACGATTGAAGTTATAATAAATAATATAATACTAACTACATACGAAATAACCAATATAGTTGTATTATCCAATAAATATAAATTTCTAATATCATTTGAATTATAGCCTAACGATTTCGTTAGTCCAATAATATATAGATTATTTACCATTTTTTTCTTAATATAAGCAAGTGATACAAGCAATAATGCAACTATAGAAACAAATAATATACTGTTGCAAATTAGCTTAATTGTATATTCTGTAGAAAATTCTGTAAAAATTGCAACAGTAACAATATATCCCATATCTTCTAATTTTTTCTTTATAAAATCTACATTACTGGCATCATCAACTGTAATTCTCCAAGAACCAAAAGAAGGACTCCCATCAGTAAGAATAGTTTGTTTCTTTATATCAGCAACTTGCTCCCCTGGAGCATAACAATAAGACATATGATTAGATGTACTCTTAACATCATACACACCAACTATTTTAAATTCTCTATTTTTAGTTTCTTTTATTTTTATTGAATCTGTTTTCTCATCATAATATTTAATATCATAGCTTCCTTTTATTGTTGATCCTATATACTTTTTTGTATCAATTATTTCTTTTTTATTTACTTCATCTAAGTAATTATAACCATATAAATACATTTTGTTTGGACAAACTAAGACATCTTTATCATCAACATTAAAATCTGTACCTGAAATAATCTTAGGCAAAATATCTTTAGAACCATAACCAAGACCAACGATATCTCCATGAATCTCATCATTTAAAATCACATTTTTTAAAGAAGCTTCATCATAATCACTTTCATGAACGTCTACTACATTTTCTATTTCTAAAAGTTTTTCCATATGAAAATCATATGTTGGATTTTCGAAAAATTTCATAGCTTCTTCATACCCTGGAGTTAGCATTAATTGTCTAAAATATATATTGTTTTCTTTATCCCATTCATCAGAGTAATTATACATATGATGGAACAGAAAAGCACACAAAAGTGTAAATGAACAAACTGACATCATAATAATATAATAAATATTTTTCTTATCTCTTATATTTCTTTTAAATATAAACCCTATATGAGGTAACATTTGTTTCATCTTACTTCACCTCAACAATATTTCTATCATCAAGTTCATATAACTTATCTGCATATTTTTTTACCTCATCACTATGGGATACAACAATCACACATTTTCCTTTTTCAAAAGATACACTCAAATCATCTAAGACTAACAAACTTCTTTTTTTCACTATGTATCCTTTCTTTATACTCTTTAATTCAATAATATTTTTCATCTTTGCTCCTAATCTTTTTTTCAACTTCAATATAACATAAAAAGCAAGAAAAAAGGGAGGGAGAATTTCTCCCATTCCTATTTTTAATGCAAGTCATTGGTTGCATTCTTTATTTATCCATTTTTTTTAATTTGACATTCATCAATAATATCAAAATAATTTCTCCTTCTAATAAAATGCTATTAAGATAAATAAAAAAGAAGCTCCTTAATAGGAACTTCCTCTTCTTATTTTCTATTTTGCTGAATCATGTCCATTGTTTATATAGAAAGTTGCACTTATTGCAGCATTTTCTGTCTCATTAATCCATGTTGATTTTGTATCCTTCACTCCAACAAGTGTATATTCAACAGGATATCCTTTGTTAAGTTCAGTTATAGCAAAAAATTTCTCGCCTGCTTTTTCAAAAATACCTAATGTTTTTTTTCTATAAACTTGGTTTGTTATCCAAAACGGTGTACGTCCTACATAACTTGGTTTAACTGAAGTAGTTAATTCTGCAGTAGTATCTGCTTTTGTAATAGAAAAACTTTTACCAGA
>CAPZDM010000137.1 GCA_948745425.1 uncultured Clostridia bacterium | reverse complement strand
ATTAAAGCCTTTTTATTATGTGGTCTACCATGTATTCCTTATGATTCCTTCCATGAGAATGTTATTACAATCATTTCTAGCCAAAGGCATTTAGAAATCATTCCTATAAATGGTGTTGTTATGACTTTCCCATTTATATTTTTCATTCATCTTTTGACATTGCTTTTACTTCGGGTGGTCGATGATCTTCTACTCGCACAAAACTACCAAATTCTTTTCTTATTATTATTTTTATTTCCATATCAATCTTATTCTGCTCGAATTTATCAATATCTATTTTTGAAATTAATCTTGAAGCAATAGTATGGATTTTCTCGCTGGGCTTATATGGATCCTTAGCATTCGATGTTTCAATCATAAGACTTACTTGTTTACAAAAAAGACTTTTTTCAATATTATACAGATCCTCGAAATCCCACTCTTTTAATTTACCTTTTTTAAGTAATTCTTCGTAAGCAATAGCTATGGTTTGTAGAGATGTAATACTTAAAGTATTTAATGTTGCTATTGTATATTTCCTGTCCTCTTTATTAGTAGGATCCAAAAAGATAGTTTGCGGATGATGCTTACTATAATACTTTTTGGTAGATCCTAGTCTAACATTTCTATATCTATCGACTGCCCTAAATTTATGTTCCTGAGATAAATATCGATTATCTACTATAGAATAGATAGCAAACCAATCTTCAATTTTTTTAGATAATCCTACATCTTTCTTTTCTTTTGGCTCTGGCCTAAAACTAAAAACATATCCTGATAATTTTCGTCCCCTTTTTGCCTTTGCATACGTTTTTTCTAATTTTAATTGATAAAAATATGGAGCTAAGTCTTCTAATGCTGGCAGAATAATTTTTTGGTCGATCGATCCTGGCTTGTAACTTTTGGGTACATCAAGATTATTTCTAAACTCTTCTAAAGTAAACGATACTTTTCCTACTGTACGCCACTGCTTTAAGTAAATAAATAACCGTTTCGAATAAGCAGTATGTAAACTAGCCATGGTACTCACAGGAAATCTTGTCCAACTTTTAAATTGATTAAAAACAGGTCGAGATGTTTGATTTATTTTTAGCATAGTTTTATAGTCCGTATCTATATAACTAGCATCAAATATATGAGCGGTTATCATCGCTAATTTATCTTTATCTTCTTGTTCAAAATCAATTTTTATATCAAGAAACTTACTCAACGATTTATTTGAACGTCTAACAAAATCCTTAAGAGATTCATGGGTATGTTTATTTTTTAAAAAAATAGATTTAACTTTTTCTGTAGGAATAGCAATATATTGATCATCGTGTCCCACAGGCTGACTCATAGCTATGGTCCACCAATCCAAATCAAAAGCTCCCCACCCTTTTGAGAATTTTGCAAAATTCTCAGTAACTACTCGATTGTCTATTTTAGCTATATTATTGATATTCGATATTTCAAAAATATCTAATTGCTGATTTTTCTTTTCTTTTTCAGACCCCATAATTATTTTTCCTTTATTAGCTCTATTATATCAACACCATATTACTCCAGATGGTGTTGATATGCAATGAATAGTTAAATAGAGATTTATGGCTTTCTAGAACAGTGTCTCTATAAATAAGTTTTTCCACTCCTATAAATGGTGTTTCTTTGCAAATTGTTTACCTTAAAATAGTTATCCACTCCTATAAATGGTGTTTTTAACTCCCATAAATGGTGTTTCTTTAACTCCTATAAATGGTGTTTCTTATTCCTATAGATAGTGTTTCTTTTCCTATAGATAGTGCTCCTTTTCCTATAGATAGTGTTTCTTTTCCTATAAATGGTGTTTCTTATATTGTTAAAAGCTTGATATAGTAGGCATTTCAGAATGTCTAAAAGTATATAAAAGTATATAAAAGTATATAAAGGATATTAAAGGTAATATATATTAAAGGTATTAAAGGTATAGCATACAACCAAGTAAT
>CAPZDM010000136.1 GCA_948745425.1 uncultured Clostridia bacterium | reverse complement strand
GGAGAAATTAAATGGGATTTTTTGATGATTTGAAACAAGCTCTTGGTTTATCTTCTCTTGACCCACATATTAGACGTAAGTATACTACTGACTTTTTAAAGGGATCACGTATTTATTCAAACGTTGACCAAAGAACGAAAAATTTAAAAGAAATATTACCTGATATTGAAAGAGTTCAAACTCCTGTTATAGAAAATAGTCAAACAGTATTACAAGAAATTAGGGAATTGCAAAATAAAATACAAGATGATATTTATTCACAAGGAGAGAAGGCAATATTTGAAGAACATCTTAATTTACTATATAAAAAGGTTGAAAAATAATATAGGAAAAAGTCCATAGAAAATAAGCGTAAATGCTAACACAAACGCTCGTTTGATATAATATTAAATTAAAAAATACCAAACAATTTAAATAAAAAATTAGCTAACTTTGTAGCCTTGAGATTCTAAAAACTTAATAGCATTATTGATATTTAGTTTTTTGTCTTTTGATTTAAAATGTTGCTCTGCTAATTGCTCATAAATTTCGTGATTAAATGGTTCATTTTTAGATAACATTTGGTAAATACAAGTAAGTAGCATTCTAGCAATAGCAATAATTGCGCGTTTATGCCCTCTACGTTTTTTTATTGCATCATAACGTAATTTAAAATAAGGAGAGTTTTTATCACGAATTGCATTGTTTGCACATTGAACTAATAAAGGCTTAATATAGACACCAGCTCTACTAATATGTACAGATTTCTTCTTACCAGCACTTTCATTACATTGAGGAGTAAGACCAGCCCAAGAGCAAAGATGTTCAGCATCTTTAAATACAGACATATCTGATCCAATTTCTGAAAGTATAGTAATAGCAGAAATATCTTTAATACCAGGTACAGTTAAAATCAAATTAATTTGATTTTGATAAGGTAAAAGTAAAGGTAAAACAGCTTCTTCAATTTGGTCAATACATTCAAGAAGAGTGTCATAGTGATTAAGACAAACTTTCATTTTAGAGTTTTGTTCGTGTGTAAGATTTCCTTGAACAGATTCTAAGATTTGCTCAGGAGTTGACTTTAGATTTTTTCTAAGAAGGGGTGTGATTTCTTCAAGAGTAACATTATCTTCTTTAGAAAGAATAAGTTCTAAAATAGATTTAGAAGTTTTACCAAAAGTATCAGTAACAATATTAGAAATCATAATGTTAGATACTGTTAAGGAATTTTGAAATCTGTTTTTTTCAGAGCTTTTGCAGTTAACTAACTTCATACGATAACGCATTAAATCACGAAGTTGTCTAATATCAAGTGGAGGCATAAAACTACCTTCGACAAGACCATGTTTAAATATATCAGTAATCCAAACAGAGTCTTTAGTGTCAGTTTTCTTGCCGTTGAATAGCCTTAACATATTTAGGGTGAGTAATAGTAACATTACAAGAATCCTCTAAAATGTTAAAAATAGGAATCCAATACTTACCAGTGGATTCCATACAGACATCTTTGCAATTATTATCAATAAGCCATTGTTTAAGTTTTTTAATATCATTAGTAAAAGTAGAAAATTGTTTGGTTTGATAAGTGGTAATTTTACGTTCATTAGTAGTAGCAATTGTTGCAACTAACATTTTTTTGTGAACGTCAATACCACAACAAGTATTGTAACAAATTTTTAGCATAGTGTTACCTCCTGTTAAAACAAAAATAGATGTATAGACATTTACTATGTGTACCCAGCTAGATTAACGGATTTTGTTAAATACAAAGATAAGGTTACGCACTCCACCTACTTTAAGTAGGATATGTTGCACTCATTTGTGCTTAAAAGGTATACGTCACATATAAATATACGGGATATAATTACAAAATAGTGGTAATTATTCGCCACTCACCCCGACGTGCTCTTCAGTCTATCTATACATCTAATAATATTATAACAAATTATGGTAACAAAAGCAAAACTAAAAATTTTCATACAGATTTGTGCCTTTCGCAGACATAGCGATAGCGGAGGCAAGAAAGGAATGATAGCAAATATGAATATTATAGAAATTTATAAAAAATATCATTTACCAGAAAACTTACAAATGCA
>CAPZDM010000135.1 GCA_948745425.1 uncultured Clostridia bacterium | reverse complement strand
ATTATATTATTGGAAAATATGGTCATTTAAGATTAGAATATTTAAAAAATCATAAAAAAGCAGAATATATAATAATGTTTATGAACAAGACTTTAAAGAAACATATTGTAGAAACAGACAAACAAGCTAAAGCAAAATTTGAAATGCTTATGAAACAAATGCTAGAGAAAAATCCTATTGACGAAAACTTGAAAAATACTAACCCTTTAAAATGGACTGGACTTATGAATAATTATAAATATTGTGTTGAAGAAGTTGTATTGCAGGAACTTATTTATACATAAGGTTAATCACACTATTCAGCTCTATAAGTTGACTTTTTATGTGAACTATTGTATAATATAAATATACTATGTTTATAAAAATCCTTATAGAACTATCATTAGGATTTTTACACTAAAAATTTTTATAAGGAGGAGCATTGTTATGTTAGGAATTATTTTTTTCTTAATACTGGTTATTATCTGTGTAATAGTCTATCTGACTTTGATTCAGGGAATGGAGTTCAGAAGACGGGCAAAAGAGATAATTAATTTCTACAATAGTTTAGAAAAATATCTCATAAAAAGCTCTAAATGGTTAGAAGTTATAATTTATCCAAGTATTTTCTATGATGTAAAATTTCAGACATCTAAAGAAGCTATCTCGATTATTACATTTATGATTAGAGATGCTATTAAGTGCTTCAAACAGCAAAATGTTCTTGCAAGAACAACATCAGAGAACCTGTTGGATGAGCTATATTTCATTCAGAGAAAACTGTTGATGATTTACACTTTTAGATAACCGAACAAATCATAACCCCCAGTAAAACTGGGGGTTTGCTCTTAGACTATAAAAAAATACCATCCTTTTGGGAGAGGTCTAATAAGGACAAAATTGTTCTTATAGATTTCCTCCAAAATTTTATTGTGTTAGATAGCCATTTAAAGATATAAATTATTTAGTCAAATTTGTAGTAAAAATCAATTTATAGAGGATTTAACTATGATAGAAATAATTATCATAAAGAAGGAGATTTTTTCGTTCCTGACTTATATTTGGAAAAGGAAGATTATGAAAATGATTATAGTATTGGAAAGTATGGATATTTAAGATTAGAATATTTAAAAAATCACAAAAAAGCTGAATATATAATAATGTTTATGAACAAGACATTAAGAAAACATATTGTAGAAACTGATAAACAAGCTAAAAGGAAATTTAACTTACTTATGAAACAAATGTTAGAAAAAAATCCTATTGATGAAAATTTGAAAAATACTGACCCTTTAATATGGACTGGGCTTATGAATAATTATAAACATACTGTTGAAGAAATTGTATTACAAGAATTTATATTTGTATAATGTAATAAATTTGTTCTTGTCAATAAATAAACCTATGGAAATTTCTTTTTTAGAAAATCTCCATAGGTTTTGACAGTTTTTGAGTTAATTTCTATGCCAATAAAAAATGCTTCATTGCAACAGTCATAACTGTACATCCTACAATTAATGCTATAAGATAAAGTACCTTGCTATAACGTCTTTTTATAGAGTTCTTGATAAGATATGCTGTAAAAACAATAAGTATAAAAATAAAAACTAAAGTGAAAATACCCATCAAAGTTCTATATCTTTCAGCACTTTCATAAGCATCTTCAGCACTCTTCCTGCTTCGTTCAAAAGTAACCTCTTGCTCGTTCGTTCCGAAGTTTTTAACAGTTGCAGTTACACAATTAGAATATCTAAAACCTTCATCGTATTCTCCAACTTCTATTATCAAAGTTGTCCGACCATTTTCAGAATAGATGGTTGTTTTTGCAGGATACTGACAAGTGTATTCATGGCTAACAATCATCCTTTCTACTTCTTCCTGATATTCTTTGTATAAATTTTCAGGATAATACAACGACTTTTCATATACATTAGATACAGTCGGCATAAATGCTTTGAAATGAATAAAAAGACCGAACGATACAGAAAAGACTATTGATAGTATAATGCAACCAATGGTTGCCAATTTTTGCCGATTCATTTTTTTACCTCCACGTATAATAAATTTAATCAAAATTAATACACAAATTTTAATTTTGACTT
>CAPZDM010000134.1 GCA_948745425.1 uncultured Clostridia bacterium | reverse complement strand
TTTTTATTTTAACATGTCCTTATCTTTTTTGTCTAATTTAGTATAACCTATCCAAGGAGTAGCAAATGGAAGTTACTACCCCTTTATGATTAGATATGTACTAATCTTTGCTTTGACCATTTTGTTCATTAGCTTTTGCTTCTTGTTTCTTTTCAGATTCAATAAGCATTTCAACTAATTTCAAAATTAGTTCTGCATTGGTCATATCGCTTCACCCCTTTCAAAAAGATTTCCTTTGAGAAAAGGATGTTCTTATTATACTTTATTTTCTAATATATTACAATAAATTTTAAAATATTTCGTAATATTATTTATTTTCTTGTAACCACTCATAAACCTCATCTTCAGTAAGTTCTCCGTGTTTTAGTTTTGTGATTATTTCTTTAGCTTGTTTTTTCCAAGTTTCAAATTCTGTCTTTAATTTCTTATCATCTTTGTTTTTATTAACAATACCAAATTTTTGTTGATATGTTTTTCTATATTCTGTGTAAGCTGATTTTTCTTGTAATCTCTTGTTATAAGATAGTATTGCTCCTTGTTCTCTGCAAGTTTTTCCATTTTCTTTTGGATAATCACAATATATTTCATCTAGTCTTGAATTTGGTATAAAATACATTCCACAATTTTGGCATTTTTTTATTGGATAGTTATCTGTTTTTGATAATTCTTCTAATATAGCATAACAAACACTTGATATATCATTACTTTTATGAGTATTTACCATTGATATAAGCATACCTTCTTCTTTTAGTTTCTTTAATAGGTCAATATCTGCTGAACTTCCTAGTTCATCATATTTATTAGAATAATTATCTGCTATTACTTCATCATTTTTTATGTAAGAATATAGTTTGCCTTTTCTTTTTATAAGATATACTGCATATCTTTGTGAATGTGTAAATGGCTTTAATTCTTCTATTTCATTTATATTATATATGTAATTTACTGCATCTGTTATTTGTTCTTGTATGTAAATAATTTGTTCTTTTAGCATATCGTATATTTTTTTAGTTTCTTTTAGATATGTTTCATCATTATCATATTTTCCTTTTAGTTCAAATTTATAATTTTCATCTATATCTTTTAATATTTCAAATCCATAGGCATAAAAGAAGTCTTTATATGCTGTTTCATAAGTTGATAAGTCAGCATTTAAAAATCTTAATAATAATAGTCCAAATCTTTCTATATAAGGAAAGTATAAACTACCTGGTTGTTTTAATCCCATATCTGTTCCTTCATTTTCTTTCCATTTTATATATCTTGTTCCTCCACCTTTATTACGACCATTTTTATGATTATCTTTTTCGTTATTGTTAAAATCAAATGAGAAATCTGCTTTATAAAAATACATTGGTGTAGAATAATATTCTTTCTTCTCATCTTTGTTAAACCAAATATAAAAATCATCAAAATGTTTTACTTCTGGTAAATCAATACTCATTTCAATAGTTTCCTCCATTTCTATAAAATTCTATTGAGTTTTATTAAAAACAATTTTAACTTTTTTAATAATTGTTATGTCAATCATTTTTGAGATAATTATTGTTTTAAGTTGTAGACTAAAAATTCACTACAACTAATTTAAAAAGAAATGGAGGTAATTACAATAAGCAAAATAACTGAAATAACAAAACTTTTTTATGATGAACATTTAAGACCAACAGACATTGCAGAACAAATTGGTGTAGGTAAATCTTATGTAACAAAAATTATTCAAAAAGATGAGAGATATATTGAAGAAAAGGAATACCGAGCCACACAAAGCAAAGAGAGACACAAAGTTTGTAAAAGAAATTATATCAATAAAAAACGACAAGCAAATAAACAAGATTACCAAGCAATGCTAATACAGATAAATAAAGATAATGAGTATCTATCTACTAAAAAGAAACTATCTGATGAAGCACTTTCAAACTGGAACAGAGGAATGTTTGATTATGATAAGAATAGCAGTGATTTATTATTAAAAAATGGAATTAATGTAGGTTTTGATGTACCAAGAAGAGTAAGTAATATTGTAAGTCCAAGTTGCATAAGAGCAACTGGATAGGTTATACTAAATTAGACAAAAAAGATAAGGACATGTTAAAATAAA
>CAPZDM010000133.1 GCA_948745425.1 uncultured Clostridia bacterium | reverse complement strand
AAAAGGGGCTGTAAAAAAAGTCTCAACGAAAAATGAGTGAAAAAAATCACTCATTTTTTGTATAAAAAGAGCTGTAAAACATGAAGTTTACAGCTCTTTATGATATAATTAATGTATGTTAAAATCAATTAATATCAATAATAATTATACACCAAAACAATTAAAAATGCCAATAGAAATTGAAAAAATTATAGATTTTTCTGATCCAGTATATTCTTTTTGTGAAATAGTAGACTTAATTGACCTATCTCAATTTTTTGTAAAGAAAGGATACAAAACAGGTAGACCAAGATATAGTTACACTAAGCTACTAAAAATTATTCTTTTTTCATTTATGGAAAATGGATATTTATCATTAAGACAGATAGAAAAATCATGTAAAACAGATATAAGGTATATGTGGATTTTAGATGATATGAAAGCACCATCTTTTGTAACGATAGGTAATTTCATAAGAGAAAATTTAACAAATACAATTGAAGATATATTTGTAGAAATTAACAAAGTAATATTTGAGAAAGAGAATGTTGACTTAGAACATACATATATAGATGGAACAAAAATTGAAGCTAATGCAAATAAATATAGTTGGGTGTGGAAAAAATCTTGTATAAAAAATAGAGATAAAACATTTGAAAAAGTATCTGAAATAATAGAAATAATAAATGCTGAAGATTTAGAACTAATGAATATAAAAATAGAAAAACGTAATGAATATACAATAGAATATTTAGAGCAAATATTAGAAAGATATAAGGAAGAATGCTGTATTGATGTAGAAAAATTTGTACATGGCAAAGGTGTTAGAAAAACAAGTTATCAAAGAAAATATGAAAAATTAAGTGAATATATAGAAAAATTAAAAAAGTATGCTAAACATATAGAAATTTGTGGAGAGAAAAGAAATAGCTATTCCAAAACAGATAATAGTGCTACTTTTATGAGAATTAAAAGAGACTACATGGGAAATGATCAATTGTTACCAGCATATAATATGCAAGTAGCAGTGTGTGATGAATATATAGCAACAGTCGATGTAAAGCAATATGCATCAGATATGGATTGTTTTGTACCATTAATGGAAAAATTTAAGGAGCAGTATGGAAGATATCCAAAATATCCAGTTGCAGATGCTGGTTATGGTTCATTTAACAATTATATATATTGTGAGAAACATGGTATGGAAAAGTTTATGAAATTTACTATGTTTGAAAAGGAAACAAAAGATGAAAAATATAGAAATAATCCATATAAATCAACAAATTTTAAGTGTGATGAAAATGGAAATTTAATATGTCCAAATGGTAGAAAATTAAATTTTAAATATGAACGTCATATATATGGAAACAAATATGGTAGAACAGAAGAAATATATGAATGTGAAAGTTGTACGAATTGTCCACATAAACAAGAATGCTGTCCAAAAGCTAAGAATAATAGAACAGTAAGATTAAATAGAGAATTAACAGCAATACATGAAGAAGTTTTAAAAAATCTTTGTTCAATACATGGTGCACTACTTTGTATGAATAGGAGTATTCAGGCTGAAGGAACATATGGGATTATAAAAAACAATAAATCATATAAAAGAATAAGAAGACGTGGTCTTTGTAATGTTATCTTAGAATTAACATTAATATCTTGTGGTTTTAATTTATGTAAATATCATAATAAAAAAAGCAGAATTCAAAAGTGTGCATAATTATATTGCTTTACATAAAACAGATATAGCGTAAGCTATACCTGCTTTTGTCGTGTTAAAAAAACTAATTATTAATAAAAAAAGATTAATTCCTATATAAACTTATATAAAAAATAAGATTTGTGAAAAAAATATCACAAACCTTATTTTTTTATTGGACTTTTTTTACAGCACCTTTTATTTACTAAATAGCAACTGCAGGAAACTCGCTTGTTTCCTCCTCATCATAGTCGTCATAATCATCATAGTCATCGTAGTAATCATCGTAATCATCATAATCATCGACATAATAGTCGTCGTCATACATGCCATCAAGATACTCTTTATATTCTTGTCTAAATAAGTAATCATCATAGAGAATTTCCAAGAAGCTGTTTGTATCTTCTACTTCCAACTCTCTAAGATCCTGTTTAAGAATCTT
>CAPZDM010000132.1 GCA_948745425.1 uncultured Clostridia bacterium | reverse complement strand
ATTTTACTTGATATAAATAATCCAATTACATATGTAGACTTATATTTCTTCATAATATTTAATATATGATCTATTACTGATGAGGCTTCGTGTTCCCACTGTAAAACACCTGTCATAAGAGAAACCTCTGGTACAATAACATAATCATCTTTATATAATTCCATATCTGGTGTATTACCTTTTCCTGGTGCAAAAAATCTTGGAGATAAATCTTCTTCTATTGTAAAATTTCTCTTTACTTCTTTTTCTCCATCTATAGCTACTAATGACCTCCATGTATTACATTCAAGCCAAAGTGCTGCCATATCTTCATTACCTGTTAGAATATCTTCAAATTTATCCAAAATTTCTTTTCTCGTTTGTTCATTTTTAGAAATATATTTAATAAATACCTGTTCATTTAAACTTGTAATATCTTGTATTAAATCTTGTTCTAATAATTTAAGTTCATTGTTTTTGCCTATTTTTTCTACCTTATTCAGATATTCTTTAATATCCTTTTCAATTGTAATTGAATATTTTAGCTTATATTCATTAATTTTATTTTGTAATAAATTGATTTTTTCATAAATAAGTTTTTTTCTTTCATCTTTGTTTTCCCAAGGCAATGTAATATTGTGTGAATTACCATACCATTTCATATAATCTTCAATATTATCTGCATCTACTTTTTGAAATTTATACTTCTTTATTAATATTTCTACTTTTTTCTTAGCATGTTCTGCAACTCTAACTTTTGTATAATTTCCCCTTCCACTTACATCAAATAATCCTGTATATAATAATGATCTATTTACAGCATCACCATAATCTACACATAGGGTATTTACATTTGGTTCAATATCATAGGTATCCTTATAAATTTCTTTAAATATATTCTCACATTTAGTTCTATCCATTTTATTCGGTAATTCATTATACTGCTCTCTAAATTTTTCAATTGCAGTATAAAGTTTGTCTATTTCTTCAATACCATTGCATCCAAAAATAAATCCCATTTCATATCTGTTTACATATTGGAATCTTTCTAATATTTTTAATATTATTTCAAAAGGAAATACAAATTTTTCTTCTGGTATATTTCTTCCTATTTCTGTTGCTTTACTTGGAAAATGCATTTTTAATAATTGTTTTAGAAAATCTTCGCTATCAAATCTATCATTTTCTATTAATTTTCCAACTTCGGTACTTTGAATAAATCCATCATTATTAACATAACCAAAACCAAAAAATTCAAATGTAGCTTTGTCATTTCTTGCATTGCTTTCTGTTTCTGTAATATCAAACATTCCTGAAACATAGTCTTCATAAGACATTTGGGCTAAATCTTCATCTTTATGAGCATTATATACATACTCTCTTCTAACAGGATGTATAGCTTTTCCTCTTATATCTAACTGTTCAATTTTTTCCTCCCAATTTTTATTTTCTAATTTAGAAAAATATTTAAACCATTGTACTGTTTTTACAACACTTCTTGGTTTAGTTCTCCATCCCCATGACATAGCTTATCCTCCTAATAATTTGTTATCAATAAATGTTCTACATCTTTATCATTTCTATTTTGAAAACTAACAAGATATTTTTTATCAAATGTTTTTATTTTAAATTCTTTTGTATTATATAAACTATAAATAAAGTCAGTATTCTTTATAATCAACATTATATTTGCCTTTGTATTTTTTAAATATTCGCATAATCTCACTTGATCATTCTTGGCAAACTCATTTTTTGCATATGTCGAAAATTCAGTATCATATGGAGGATCTAAGAAAATAAAGTCACCTTTTTTAGATTTTACTTCTTTTAGAAATTTTTCAAAATCATCACAATATATTTCTGTATTTTTCATATATTCTTTTATCTTTTTAGAATCTATATAGTTAATCTTTTTTATAAATTCTTTTCTGTTATAGCTTATTCCACCATAAGGTACATTAAACTTTCCACTTTTATTATATCTAAACATAGATGCATAGCAAAATTCTCTTATAAAATAAAATATTGCTGTATAAAATGGTATACTTATATTTAAATTTTCAGCTTCATTATATAAATGTCTAAAATGCATATAGAATGCACTTTTAAATGCACATTCAATATTATCAAGAGTATCTTTTTCACTCATCGTTTTT
>CAPZDM010000131.1 GCA_948745425.1 uncultured Clostridia bacterium | reverse complement strand
ACTACATTTATTAAAATCCATATAAATTCCCCCATTCAATATAATATATAGTATATAGGTATATTATAGTTTGTACCTATATAACAGTTTTTCCTATAAGAACTTTTTTACATAAGGTAAGTTCTCGTTTGTCAGATTGTATCATAAAACGTCAAAAATAGGAAGAGTTTTTGAATAAAAATCTTTATAGTGTGAAAATGGAAAAAAATTTTTAGAGCGTGGAATTTTTTCGTTAGTTTAAAACCATTGAACGAGTAAGTATAAAAAATCATAAAAAAACTTAACGACATGAAGTTATGCGGTTTTGAAGGAAAAAAATATTATAAAAACAAGAAAATAAAAAAATTACGACAGAAATAGCAAAAACGCTTGATTTTTCAAGCGTTTTTGTAGATTTTTCAACTTGAATTTGATATAATTTAGTTGCATAAAAAAAAATAACAAAAGGAGTTGAAAAAATCTATGAATAATATATCACAAATATCAATATTTGACTATACCGAAATAGAAAATTTAGGAGATTTATCAAAATTAAAATTGTTTTTAGAAAATGTAGAAGATGATGAATTATGTGAAATACTTGAAAAAGAAAGAAAAAATGGGAGAAACGATTATCCAGTAAGAGCAATGTTAAATTCAATATATGCAATGAAAATATTTGAACACAGAGGAGTTGAGTCGCTAAGAAGAGAATTAAAAAGAAATTCTCAATTAAGAACATTATGTGGTTTTAATGAGGGAGAATATAAATTCCTAAAAAAGAGAAAACATCTAGTACCACCAGCACGAGTATATAGTGGATTTATAAAAAGTTTAAAAAAACATGAAAAAGAAATAAAAAAGATAAATGAAGAATTAATAAAATTTATGTATGAAAATTTAGAAAATTTTGGAAAAGACTGTGCAGTAGACGGAAAATATTTAGATACATATGGAAATCAATTTTACAAAAATAAAGCAAATGATAATAGAGGAGAACATGAAGCAACAAGTTCATGTAAAACATATTACATGAAAGATGGAACAACGAAGAAGGAATGGCATTATGGATATAGAGCTCATATAATATGTGATGCAAACTATGGATTACCAATAAAAAGTAAAGTAACGCCAGCCAATAATTCTGAACAAATAGAATTAGATAATATGATAGAAGAAATGTCACAAGGAGAAGAAAGATATAAATTAGACAAAATGGAAAATCTAATGGGAGACGCAGGATATGACAATGGTGTAAGAAATAGAACATTAAAAGAAAAATATAACATAAATCCAATAATGGATATAAGACATATGTGGAAAGAGGAAAAATATAGAGAAGTAGAAAATCAAGAGTTGGCATATAATGAGGATGGAGAAGTATTTTTAATAATAGATATAGAAAAGCAAGAATACGAAAAATTAAAATATTTAGGATACGATAAAGGAAACCAAGCATTAAGGTATGGAAGATATACAAAAGGAAAAAAAGTATATAGAGTGCCATTATCAACAGATTATAGAATATTTGTACCAGTAGCAAGAGATAGCAAAAAATTTAAAACAAAATATAAAAAAAGAACAGAAGTTGAAAGATTAAATGGAAGACTAGATAGAGATTATATGTTTAATGACCATTTTATACGAGGAGCAGAAAAGATGGAATTAATGGTCGATTTAAGTTTTCTAGTAATGTTAACGATGGCGAAAGGACATATAAAAAATAAACAAAAAAATATAAGGAGTTTAGTTGCATAAGAAAATTATACAAAGTTATGTAAATATGCAATAGGGATATTGCGCTCTTTTTTCAATGGAAATATTTACCATATAAAAATGATTGATACAAAATAGTAACTTGACATAAAAAAAGCATCTACTTTTTTAAATAAAATTAAAAAAACGTTACAAACGAAAAAATTCTTAAAATAAAGACTTTATCTATAAAATAAGATATGATAAAATAGAGTACAGAAAAAATAAAAAAAGGTTTATTGGTAACTTTAGGGAAAGATATTGCAGGACGTACCATTAATGCTGATTTAGCAACAATGCCTCACTTGTTGGTAGCGGGTTCTACTGGTAGTGGTAAGTCAGTTTGTATCAATAGTATTATTATTTCGTTACTTATGCATTACAGGCCTGATGAAGTAAAACTTGTATTAGTGGATCCGAAACAAGTAGAACTTTCCAATTATAACGGAGTGCCTCATTTACTTGCTCCTGTGGTAACGGATCCTAAAAAAGCTG
>CAPZDM010000130.1 GCA_948745425.1 uncultured Clostridia bacterium | reverse complement strand
CATTTCCGATGTTCAGCAAGGTCTGGCGGGCGTTGGAGATGAAAGTGTCTGCAAAGTTATACCATACGACGCCTGCTACCGCTTCTCCTGCCGCGGGAGCCGCAGGTTCTTCGGAGCCTTCTGCCGGGGCCTCTGTTTCGCCGGCGGCTTCTTCTGACGGCGCTGCCGCAGGCTCTTCGGCCTGACCGGAGCTGCAGGCGGTAAGCGCTGCCATACATACAACGAGCAATAGGGCTAATGCTTTCTTTTTCATTTTTTGTTTTCCTCCTGTTTTTTGCTTTTTGTACAAAATTCTATTGATTTTGTTTACTTTTTTATTGTATCATACAAAATCTAAAAAGTCTAGCATACTTTAACTCTTTCAGTAAAAAAGAGTAAATTTTAATAATTTTTCTTAATCACTTATTAATTGGTAATATATGGTAATTATCCGTTTTGGCGGAATAGTTATCCACAGGTATAATTTATTTTTATTAAAAGTTCAACTTTTTTGAACTTTTCTATTTATTTTTTTATTCAATTAATATATAATTCAATCAAATCTTAATTGTACTAATCTATGTACCGTTAAGTTTGTGATTGTTGAGATAAGCGTTGTTTTGATTGTTTGGCTTATCTCTTTTATTTTTAGCTCTAATTCTTTTATATCTTTTAAACCTTTTTCTATTAGTTGTCTTATTATATGTGTTATTTGGATTAGTAAATAGTGAACCTTTATTGCTACCGAATCTTTACTGTATAAATGTCCTATATCGAACGTTCCATTTTTTTGTATGTTGAATCCTTCATTTTCTATCTTCCATCTTTTTCTTCCTACTCTTACTGTTTCTTCTATATTTTTATTACTTATTGGTAAATCTGTTATATATACAAATTCCGTTCCTTTCTTCTTATCTGTGTGTTTTATTACATTTATTTTTTCTTCTCTATAGTCTAATCCTGTTACATATTCATAATTCTCTTTTATACTTTCATTATTTTCTTCTACTACTATTTTAAATTCATTATATAATGTTGGTATACTTCCTTCTTTAAATCTTATTATATATTTCCACCCTTTCTCTTTACATATATCCATTACTGATTTACTTGCATATAATGCATCTGCTCCTATTATTATTTTTAATCTTGGATATTCTTTCTTTATTTTTTCTGCTAGTCTTTTAAATGCTTTTATCTCACAATCTTGTTTTTCTACGTCTTCTTTCTCGTTTTCTACAAATTCTGTTCCTATGCTTAGCACTAGTTCTCCTACTACTAGCTTTGCTTCTAATACATAAGTACTATATTCTTGATACTCTTTTCCATTTTTATCTATTTTATTTTTTACTAGACAATTTTTATTATATTTTTTTCTACTTGTTGCTAGTCCTGTTCCATCTACTACTATATGAAAGTATTTATCCCTTATTCTATATTTATCTAGCATTTTGCTTCTTATTAATCTTACTATCATATATTTTCTTATTTCTTCTATTTCTTCTACTTTTATATTTTTAAATACATCATTTATTGTATCGCAATGTGGGATTTCTTCTAATTCTAATCCACATATCTGTGCTATATTTTTTATTGCTTCTTCTGTATTTAATTCTCTTGTTAATTCATTCATTGTTTTTATTTCACACATTAGTCCCATTAGTCTTACTATAAATATTACCTTCATTTTGTATGTTATATATGATTGATTTCTTAAATCTGTTAATCCTTCAAATTTATTGATTAACTCTGGAAAATATTGATGTATAACATTTATAACTTCTTGTAATATATTTAATTCTTTCTTTTTTATTCTTTTTTCTCTTCTATTCATAAAAATACCATCCTTTGTGACAAAATTTATTTAATTTTATCATAAGAATGGTGTTTTTGCTTTATATTACTTTATTTTTTATTGCGAAAAATTTTTACTCTTTTTTACTGTTGTAAATTTTGTAATATTTTTGTATATTGTACAATGTGAAAAATTAAGTAAAAAGCGCATCTTTATAGATACGCTCTAACTTTCAATTAACGGATTTGTTTTTGATATCATATATTAATAATATTATTATATATATTATATCAAACATTATTCCTATACTAAGCCCTATTACCAAATTTTCAATTCTGACAAATTCAGTATTTTTCATTGCGGAATTGTATGCATCATAAAAATCATTTGACGCTATACCACTTCCAATTATACAAAATAATATGATTCCAAAAAATATTATACTCCGTTTAATTCCT
>CAPZDM010000129.1 GCA_948745425.1 uncultured Clostridia bacterium | reverse complement strand
TCATCAAGGCTCTTTGTTTCAACACCTTTGTCATTTGCTTCTTTACCATCACGAGATTTCATAATTTCGCTCTTAATAGAGGCTTCATCATAAGTAACTAACTTGAATCTATTAACAATTCTATTGATTTTAGCAGCGTCCTCTGCTCTACACATAATATCTACCTTACCATCTGGATTTTTCTTATCGAATAATGCAGTAAATAAAACACCATATCTTTTGGCTTCTTTTTGGAATAGTTCTAAATCTTCTTTTCTAATAGTAAAGATTTTTAACTCTTTTCCAGACTTTAACATTTTATTTAATGTTGTTTTGCCTTTAGACTTCTTTTGGTCTTTTGATAAAGCATAAAGTCCTGCTATACAGTTTTTAGTTAATGATCCTCCAGTTTTTAATAAAAACTCTGTACCCTCTAAATACATTTTGAAAATTGTTTCAGCAGCGTCACCTGATGTGTTCATTATCTTTCACCTCCCTATCTTTTTGTTCTTCAAAATCTTTTACATTTTGCTCCATCTTCGGAGTTCTTTCTTCTATACCATCACATAAAACCACCTCCTCTCGTAACGGTGTAATTTCTTTATTTAAAAGGTCTATTTCATTTCTAATAGATTCCTTTTCACTTTGGCTTTTGGCTTTCTTGTGCCTGTACCATAACTTGCTTCTTTTATCTAATAAATTGTCTAATTCTTTTGTTTTTTGTGTCTTAAACGCAAAAAATTGCTCGTAAGTATCTAATTTATTACTTACGAGCAAATCAGTTTGTTTTGATATTTTATCTAACTCTTTCAATTCTACACGAATCTCTGGAGATAATCTTTTATTAGGATATTCAGTAGGAAATACTTTCAACAAATAGCAATAGTGTAAATATAAAGCATATAAGCCTTTGTGTTTCTGCTTCTTATATGGAGTATAAGTCTTTGGTCTTTTCTTATTGCCATATTCATCTATGAAAGGTATTCTAGGGGCTTGTTCTACTTCTATTCTTTCTTTTATTCTATCAATACTATAATCATACCCAAAACTTCTTTCAATACGAATATGCTTTTTATAAGGCTCTCTTACTACACTTAATCTACTACCACGATAAATAAGTTCGTAGTCCATTGCTTTCATTAGACATTCAAAATCTCTATATGAATAGGCTTGAGCAATGGCTCGGTCTATATCTTCTTTAGTAGTTGTATAGTAATTATTTTTTTCAACATAGCCTTTATAGTAATTAGCATAGTTTATCTTACTATTTCTACACGGCTTTTCTTCTAATACAGAAAGTCCATATTCTTCACATAGTGAATCCGATAGTTGTCTTAATCTAGCATAAGTTTCTCTTTTATCATAATATCTCTTACCATCTTTAAAACTAACAGAGTTTATTACAAAATGATTATGAATATGCTTTGTATTAAGATGGGTACTAACAATTACTTCAAAACGGTCGCCCCACATTTCTTTTGCCAATTTAACACCAATAGCGTGTGCTTGTTCTGGAGTAACTTCTCCCTCTACAAAAGACTGGAATGCGTGAAAACCTAAAATACCACCAGTCTTATTATATTGTTGTTTAGTAATAAGCATTTCTTCGTATGCACTTTCAACAGAACAATTAAGAGAAGAAACATAGTATTGATTTTCAGTTTTAAAATCTGCTTCAGCATACTCTATAACATTATGAAGTTCTTTGTATGCTTCTTTTCCATAATCACTATTAAGAGTTTTTTCTATATTAGTAGTATAGTCTATAACGTGGTCTAGTCTTTTTTCAATTTTCCATATACCTGTCGTAGCCATTGCTCTCTCCTTTCTTTCCAATAAAAAAAGAGCCCATCATTTTACTGATAAGCCCCACATAAATCTAATCGCTAAATTGTAATTTTTCTATTTAGCAATAAATCTATAAATTGCATAAGCAACCCATATAAGCCAAGAGAATGCCCATATATCAAATATAAAACTTACTGATAGATACAAAATTGCAACTATAATGGCAATTATCCAATTCATTAGTTTTTTATTTTTCACAATATTTCATCTCACTTTCAAATTGTAATTTAATCTTCGATTTTCATAATAATATCGTATGCAACAAAACATTCTTCTTTTGATAGTTTTGTTGCATTAACAAGATATTCTATTGCTTCATCTTTAGTAGAAAAATCTTTTAATATATTCTTTACTTCTTTAAATTTCTCAATAACTTTTTTAATTTCATTATTCATATTCTCATCTCACTTTCAAATTGTAATTGCACTAAACTGCTGTCGCAGTGGTCGTTTAAGTTAGTATAGCAC
>CAPZDM010000128.1 GCA_948745425.1 uncultured Clostridia bacterium | reverse complement strand
TATGCCCTTTTTCCATTATTTTGGTTTTATTTTGTTAAATTTTTCTTTCAAACTACTAACCCAATAAAATTGGTCAGTATTTTTCATTTCTTCTGTTAGATTGTTTTGTTCTTTTAATTGCTTTATAATTAAATCAAGTCTTTCTTGTGCTGTTTCTTGAATCTCTTTTAAATGTTTATTCAAAGTTCCATTTATAAACATTATTGTATATTCTGATTTCTTGTTTTCTTTTAAAAATTTTAATCTCATTCTTCCATATTTGTTTAGTATAATTGTTTCTTTTTCTAATACTAAATTAGGCATATAATAATCTCCAACTTTTGTGTATTCAATTCCATATTTATTTTCCATTTTCAATTCCTCCATTTATAAATTTTTAACTAACTTTTTCTCTTTCTTTTACTCTAATTTCTCCAACAATTCTATTTGCTTTTTTCTGTGGATACTTTTTATCATCAGTTATTAGTTCAACTAATTTAAAAAGTTTTTCTCCATTATCATTTGTTTCATCTATTGTAAGATATTTTTTCTGATAGCCTTTCTTTGGTTCATCTAATCTCGCTACTTCATAATATGAAACATCGTAATACTCATTAAGCCTATCAATATATTCTTGTAGTTCTTGTTTGTCCATCATCACTGTTGTTCTAACTTCTTTATCTTTTTCATCTGCAATAGTCATATCAAACATTCCATTTTGCATTAACTTGTATATCTGGTTAATAAATGTTTTTCTTAGCTTTAAATTAACTAGATTATAATTACCTTTACTATCTTTTTCAACTGTAATACTTTCTAAAAATTTTGAAATAAATTCTTGTTTTTCTTCTTTATTTTTGTTTTTCCATTCTGCCATTAGCATATCGTAAAATTTATTAGAACGAATTAGCTTTTCTTTTTCTACATCTCTATCTGCCATTAAATGCTGTGGGCTAAAACTCTGTTTATTTAGGTCTATTGTTTCAATTCGCTTTTGTTCTAATAATTCTAATTCTTCATCTATTACTTTATATTCCTTTGAAAATTCTTCTACATCAACAATTTCTTTTAAATAGGCTTCCTTTATTCTATTTTTTTGGTTTCTTAATGTGTTTATTTCTTTATCAAGTTTATCTGTATTTTTTTCTTTTTTATCTGCTAAAACAGGATAGAAGTATTTTTTAACTGTCATATCATATTCTATTAAATCCATTATCATTGGCATAACTTGTTCTTCTATTAAATCTTCACGAAGATAAATTTTACAGTCTGAACAATGATAATACATATACTTTTTCTTTTTTCCACCAGTTCCTTTACTTCCCATTATCTTGCCACATTTAGGACACTTCATTTTTTGCATAAAGATATATACTCTATCTCTACAATATGCTCTTTGATTTTTCTCTTTCTGTAGCTGTATATCTTCAAACATTGCTCTTGTTATAATAGGTTCAACAACATTAGGATATATTACTGGCTCTTTTCCTTGTTCTTTTGCTACTCTTTTAAATCTTTCATAATCTCCCACATAGATTTTGTTATTGAGTATTTTTTCTATGGTAGAATCATCCCATTTTTTAGGCTCTAAGACCTTTTCTTCGTTTAGAATATTTGCTATTGTTTGATAACTTTTACCTTGTAAATACAGATTAAATATTCTAATAACAACATCTTTTGTAGTTTCATCTATTACCATTTTCTTTGTTGTATCCCTTTTATAACCTAATGGGCAAGTTCCGTGGAATATGACCTGACTTTATTGCACCTGTTAAACCGAATTTTGTTCTTTCTGATACTATTTCAATTTCTAACTGTGATAAAACTGTCAACATTCTTACAAAAAATCTTCCATTAGCTGAAGATGTATTTACATCATCCCTATCGCAAACAAGATAACAATGATGTTCTTCTAATTCTGAAATTAGAACTTCTAAATCTCTTACAGACCTTGTAACTCTATCTAGTTTATAGGCTACAATATAATTGATTTTACCTGCTCTCATATCTTCTAGCATTTGCTGAAATGCTGGTCTACCTGACATATTCTTTGCACTAATTCCTGCATCTTTATAAACTTTATAGATTTTATAATCTTTATACTTACAAAGCTGTTTTAACTTTTCCTCCTGTTCTCCTAAACTAAATCCTTCTCTTACTTGATCTTCTGTACTAACACGAATATAAATTCCTGCTACTTTCCTTTCTTCATTCATTTTTACATATCCTCCTTCCAAATTTTATGAATAGAAAGGCAACAAAAAAGTGCCACATAGCATAGTTTTAGCTATTAGCACTTTTAGAGTTTTTATATTTATTATTACTATCTCTTTAATTTCCTTTTTAATAACACAAATAAACCAATATAGTATAATTTTTAAAAAACTCTAAAATGCTTTGCCGTTCTATGTTATGTATTTCCGCTGATATGTTCT
>CAPZDM010000127.1 GCA_948745425.1 uncultured Clostridia bacterium | reverse complement strand
TAATACTATAAATTTTTTATAAAAGTTTGTTGCACATCATTGACACATATACAAAGTAAATGAAAATTCTTAAATTTTACTATTGACAAACTGAGAAAAAATATGCTATTATTATAAAGCATGTGAGAAATAATTTTTGATATATGCGGATGTGGCGAAATTGGCAGACGCGCTGGTCTTAGGAACCAGTGTCATTGACGTGGGGGTTCAAGTCCCTTCATCCGCACCAACGACGTATCTGTTCGAACTAATAGAACAGACGATATAAATATCATTCTGAAGGAGTACTTTCAATAAGGACATTTATTGATTAAGTACTCCTTTAGGTTATATCAGTATAGTTTAAAGACTATGCTGTTTTTATATTTTTAATACTTTGCTGAAAGGCATTTTCTAATTCATATTCATTTAATGGAATACCTATTATTCCAACTCCTACATAGTGAATATCTACTTGCTGATATTTCTTACCATTCAGCTTAGTTTGTTGATATACATATATTTTATCAATTAGTTCATTTACAATTTCTGGTGTTAATTCTTTAATTTCAGTATATTTTTTTACTTTATCAATAAAAGCCGTTAAATCTATTTCTTCTTTTTTAGATCTGTCAATAGTAATGGCTAATTCATTAATTTTCTCTTTTAAGTCTTTTTGCTCTTTTTCATAGTTTAATGATAAAGTTGTAAATCTTTCATCAGTAATTTTGCCAGAAATGTTATCTTCATAAATATGCTGTATCAAATTATCAATATCTTTTACTCGTTTTTGGTATTGTGATAATAATTTTTTATTAGCAACATCTTCTTTCCTTTGTTCTTCTAGTGAAGAATCTAATTTCTCTTTTATAAATAAATCTTCATAAGATGAGATATAAGATATTACTTGTTTTATATTATTTAATACCAATTCTCTTAATGCAATATCTTTTATATTATGGCTAGTACAAGAATGTGTAGAATTATTTTTGTAATTAGAACATCTATAAAAGTCTTTGTCTGGTGTAAAGTTATTAGTAGTACAATAATAAAGTTTAGCTCCACAATCCCTACAAAATAGATGTCCAGAAAATATACTTGTTTTTCCTGTCTTCGTAGGTCTGCGTTTATTACTTCTAAGTCTTTGAACTGTATTCCAAGTTTCTTCATCAATAATTGGATCATGAGTATTTTTAAAGACTTTCCATTGCTCTTTTGGAATATTAATTCTCGTTTTATCTTTGAAGGAACGAGTGGTATATCTAAAGTTTATTGTATCTCCTATATATTCTTGTCTATCTAATATTTTGTTTATAGTCATTGAAGACCAATAATGTTTTACTTCTGTTGGAAAATTCTGAGTTTTCATCCCTAAACTTTGGCGATATTCTGTTGGATTCATTATTCCTTCTTTTATAAATTGTTTTGCTATTTGAGAAGCACTCAATCCTTGTATAAATAAAGAAAATATTCTTTTTACAACTTTTGAAGCTGGCTCATCAATAATCCACTTATTTTTATTATTCTCATCTTTTTTATAGCCAAAAGGTGGATTGGTAGTTAAAGGGATACCAGAAATTCCTTTATTCCTCATTACATCTTTAACTTTTTTGCTTGTATTTTTAGCATGCATTTCGTTAAACCAGTCTTGTATAGGAAGAAAATCATTTAATCCTTTATCAGTATCAATATTGTCCATTATGGCAATATATCTAATATTTAGTCTAACAAAATCTTCTTCTAATAGTTGACCTACTATAAGTCTGTTCCTACCAAGTCTTGAATGGTCTTTTACTATAATTGTTTCAATATTTCCTTGTTCTGCAAGTTCCATTAACTCCATAAAAGCAGGTCTTGTAAAACTTGTTCCAGAATAACCATCATCTACAAAGAATTTAGTATTGATAAAATTATTATCTTTAGCATATTTACTTAAAATTGATTTTTGATTTTTAATACTATTGCTTTCTCCTGCCGATTCATCATCTTTTGATAAACGGCAATATAAAGCAGTTATTTTTTCGTTATTTGACTGTCCCATAACAACTCCTTTCCTTTAGACAGCCGAATAAGATATAAAGTGTTACAAAGTTTTAATTTGTAGTGTTCACATAATACCATATTCTTTTTTATAGTGCAAGTGATTCTTAAGATTTTTTTGTTAGTCTAAAAAATTTATTCAAAATACTTTCTTCAGCATTTACATCAAAGTGAGTATTTACTTTGTATATTGTGCCGTTTATTTCTTTTTCAAAGTTCAATTTTTGCTCATTACAATAGTTGTTTCTAAAATATTGCAATCTTTTTTCTTTAGTCATTTTCTTTAGTTTTTTATAATATTCTTTTTTTAAGTTTTCTACATACTCATATTCTGCATTAGTTAGTTCTATTCTATATATTTTTTCACTATCTTGCATCTCTATCAGCCCTCCTTTT
>CAPZDM010000126.1 GCA_948745425.1 uncultured Clostridia bacterium | reverse complement strand
AAAACTTAGATTTGCAATACATGTGTATAACTAAGAAGGTGTATTGAATCGGCTTATAGACTGGAAAAATAGGAATTTAGAAGAGGGAGAAAAGATGTATTTGTAGATGTAGTGAAACGATTTTAGGATCAATTTTTTTCCTTTTATAATTCTAGATTTTTACTTTTGACGAAAAATTTTTTAAATAAAAAAGCAAAAGAGAAAACTTACTTTTTTATTGCGAAGGAAAACAGAGTATGATAGTATTGAATAAAACAAATGTAAAATAAAAAAATATAAAAAATCTATAAAAGGGAGAATTCTATTTAAAATAAAAAGGATGTGACAAGAAATGGGAATTTATTTAAACCCAGAAAATTCAGGTTTTCGAGAATCAATAGCATCTGCTATTTATGTAGATAAAACAGAATTGCTTCATTATACCAATCAAGTATTAGAGACAAAACAAAAATTTATTTGCGTAAGCAGACCTCGTAGATTTGGCAAATCTATGACAGCAGAAATGCTTGCTGCTTATTATGGAAAGGCTTGTCATTCAAAGGAACTTTTTCTTAATTTTCAAATTGCACAATATAACGATTTTAAAATTCACTTAAATCAATATAATGTAATTTTTCTAAATATGCAAGATTTTTTTAGTCGTACTCATGATATAGAAAAAATGAAAACCTTACTAGAAAAATCATTATTGCGTGATCTACTGAAAGCGTATCCAGATGTGGATTATTTGGATCAAATGGATTTAATAGGTGTTTTACTTGATATTTACAATCAAAAAAAAGAAAAAAAATTTATTTTTATTATTGATGAATGGGATTGCATTTTTCGTGAAATAAAACATGATACTAGATCTCAAACATTATATCTTGATTTTCTGCGTAATTTATTAAAAGATAAGGGGTATGTGGCATTAGCTTATATGACAGGTATTTTACCAATAAAAAAATATGGTACACATTCGGCATTAAATATGTTTGATGAATATTCTATGACAAATCCAAAACAGCTTGCAAAATATGTAGGTTTTACACAAGCAGAAGTAAAAACCTTATGTGAACAGTATCAAATGGATTTTGAGGAAAGTAAACGCTGGTATGATGGATATCGCTTTCAAGATGGAATACAGATTTATAATCCTCGTTCTGTTGTTAGTGCAATGCTTAGCAAAACATTTGATAATTTTTGGAATCAAACAGAAACGTTTGAAGCATTACGAGATTATATTATAATGAATTATGATGGATTAAGAGATACGATTATTGAATTATTAGCAGGGAATCAGAAGCGAATTAATATAGGAACCTTTCATAATGATATGACTACGTTTTCTTCTTCTGATGATGTATTAACTCTTCTTATTCACTTAGGCTACTTGGGATATGACTTTGAGAAAAAGGAAGTCTTTATTCCGAATTTGGAAGTAGAAACGGAATTTCTTAATGCTACGCAAAATGCAGGGCGGTAGGAAATTATACGGGCAATTGCTGTTTCAGAACGTTTATTAGAAGCTACTTGGAATATGGAAGAGGAAATAGTTGCTAACGAAATAGAACAGATTCATCTGGAAACCTCTATTTTAACATATAATGATGAAAATTCTTTAAGCTGTACGATTACTCTTGCTTATTATAGTGCGAAAAGATATTATACCGCAATACGGGAACTACCAACAGGAAAAGGATTTGCTGATATAGTATATTTACCAAGAAAATATGTTGACAAACCAGCTATTATTATAGAATTAAAGTGGAATAAAGATGCGGAAGGTGCTATTTCTCAGATTAAAACGAAGCAATATATACATGCACTAGAGGAATATCAAGGAAATATATTATTAGTTGAAATTAATTATGATAAAAAGGATAAAAAACATTCTTGTTTGATTGAAAAATATAGTAAATAATTAAGGTGTATAGAAAAGATGTATAAATAGATGTATTTTTATAAAATATTGAGAAATATAGAAGGAAAAAGGAAATATATACCAAGTATTAAGAAACTAAATTACTACTGGGTAAAGTCGGTAGGTTTAGTGTACTGTTAAAGTGGTCTAAAGTGTATACACAAAGGATTAGCTTTTTTCCTTCTTGGCTTATCTCAAAGTTATCTGAGTTACTTTTCTCCTGTAGATCTTGATTTTGAATATACGTTTCGATAATTTCATCGAGTACATTTTCACTACTTGCCATAAAGTATCCCCCTTTCCCACAAATGTTGTTCCCAAAAATTGTTTATTCCATTCCATATATTCCATTTGCAGCTTTCTTAATGTTTTAGAAATATTTAGTCGAAAATAGATAAACAATAATTTTATTCCTTATTAATGATTATAGATATCTATAAAAAACAAATATTATTATATACGTTCAATATGATGTAAAAGAAGATGTAGTCTTATAAATAATTAAAGGAAATAAATAAAATAGGAA
>CAPZDM010000125.1 GCA_948745425.1 uncultured Clostridia bacterium | reverse complement strand
GGTAGAAAATCAAGAATATATTTGTAATTCATATGCTAGAAACCAATCTAAAAAGATTGTACGTAGACCACTTGAAGATCAGGCTCCTTTTTTAGATAGAGAACTATTTCTATCAGAAATGATAATAGAACCCATTGATCAATAAGAAAGGAGGTTACAAAAATGACAGAATGTGTATTCCTAGATAAAAGAAAAATTGGTAACTCTTATTCTCCTTATATTGTAGCTGAAGTAAATACCAGTCACAATGGAAGTGTAGAAACAGCTAAAAAGATGATTGATGAAATTAAACAAGCTGGCTGTGATTGTGTAAAATTTCAATCTTGGTCCTCTAAAACCCTTTATTCTAAAAGCTATTATAAAGAAAACCCTATAGCAGAACGTTTTGTAAAAAAATTTGCTTTCTCTAATGAACAACTTTTAGAAGTTGCCAAATATAGTAAAGAGAAAAAAATTGCATTTGCATCCACTCCATACTCTGAAAAAGAAGTAGATTTTCTTTTAGAATACTGTGATGTACCATATATTAAGATAGCTTCTATGGACTTAAATAATTATCCTTTTCTTAAATATATAGCAAAAACAAAAGCTCCTATTGTTTTATCTACTGGAATGGGTAGTTTAGAAGAAATACGTGCAGCAATTAAAACAATAGAAGATGCTGATAATTATAATATTTGTATTTTACATTGTACTTCCATTTATCCAACAACAAAAGATAAAATTTATCTAAAAAATATTTTGGGGCTAAAAAAATATTTTCCTAATTATCCAATTGGTTTTTCCGATCATTCCCTTGGAATAGAATTAGCTCCCGCCTCTATTGCTTTAGGAGCAAGCTTAATAGAAAAACACTTTACTTTAGATCGTTCTAAAATTGGTATGGATAACCAGATGGCAATAGAAAAAGAAGAAATGAAGCAATTAGTAAAAAATTGTCACTCTGTGTCAATTGCCTTAGGAAGTGAAGAAAGATGTGTTTCTTCTGAAGAATTAGAACAAAGGTTAAAAATGCGGAGAAGTATCGTAAGCAAAAGAAATCTAAAAGCTGGGACAATACTTTCAGAAGACGATCTCGATCTAAAACGCCCTGGCACCGGTTTAAGTCCTGATAAAATTGAATGGCTTATAGGTAAAAAGCTATTAATTGATGTAGAAGAAGATACCTTAATCCAAGAAAATGCCATTGCTAACGAAATATAATTAATTATATAAAATTGAAAGAGAGGAACTTAATTATGACTAATAGGGAAAAATATGATGCAGCTTTTATGGAAACATTTGCAATTGAAAAAAATAAACTAACTGGCTTAGAGTATATGAGTATTCCAGAATGGGATTCTGTCGGTCATATGTCCTTAATTGCAGAATTAGAAGACAGTTTTGAAATTACAATGGATACTGACGATATTATTGATCTCAGTTCCTATGAAAAAGGAATTGAAATTCTTAAAGAAACATATAAAATAGAAATTTAATGGAATTATATTAACAATAAGTTACTGTATTTCACATAACACATTATAAAAATATTTTTCTAAAAGCCTAGACTCTCTGTTAAAGAGTCTAGGCTTTTAATAAAAATGTTAAAATTATTCTTATTTATTTTTATTGATTAAATCTTATCCTCTATTAAAATCTAAACCATTGATAACCAAAATTATCCAATATCATAAGATTTAAAATTTTCACTTTTAGGTGGAAAATCATTTGTATCTAATCTCAGTAGCACAAATTGGTTATCTCTTTCCAAATCTGCTACCTTTACATCTGTAGATAAGCCAAGCAAACACCCTTTCCCTTGAATCCATTCTATTACCTTTTCACTGTAAGATCCATATGGATAATTAATTACCCACTGCTTTCTATCAACCAATTCACTCATTGAATCTAATGCCAAATCAATATCTGTTAATAATTCATTCTTTTCTAAACGATTCATCCAATAATGATTATATCCATGAATTCCAAAAAAACCACCTTGTCTTTTTATTACTTTCATTTGATCATAATTCATATAAAGTTCCTGTGCCATTACTTCTTCCGAAATCCCTACATATTTTTTAAATATACTACTTGATATAATCCCTCTTAGCTCTTCTGGTAAAACTGCTTGTAAAATTCGTTTAAAAAAAATAGTTTCTTTTGTATCAAACCTATTTGCTATTGCATACTTATGGAAAAGTTCCTCATTAGACGGATAATCCCATTCTTTGCTACGATAATAATCTAATTGTTCATATAACTCTCTGCACAATTCTTCAATAGGAGTACTTGCTAAAATAAAATGAATTTTATTTACATCCAATAAGCAATTTTCACAAAATGTTTTCGCAGGAACAAAAAATGAACCTTGCATTTTATATTCCAAAAGCACAGGCCAAACATAAGTATAATTATCAATATAGCCATCATCAAATGTTAATAAAAGTGCATTCGGTGGAAGCG
>CAPZDM010000124.1 GCA_948745425.1 uncultured Clostridia bacterium | reverse complement strand
GATCCAGTAAAACAACTTAAGCATGAAGAAAGAGAAAAAGAATGGGATTTAGAAAGATAAGGCAGGTAAAACCTGCCTTAAGCTAATTGTATTTTTATTCTGACAATTCTATTTTTATAATTCTCAATAGATTGTTTCTTTTCTTCAATTTGTTGTAAGTAAAAGTCTCTTAACTCTTGCAATTCCTGTTCACACAAATCTTCTTCTATAATTTTTCCAGATTCTAAATCTTTACTCATTTTTTTCAATCGTAAGTTTTGTTTATTTTCTTGTATTTTTATATTATCTATAAAATTATTTTCTTCTATTGTATTACTTTTTTCTTGTTCTACTACTATATTTTCGTTAATAGTACTTTCTTGAATGTTACTTTTAAACAAATTTTTAAAAAATAATTTTATTCTACCAAATATGCTGTTATCAACTTTTATTAAAGATTTTTCATAAGTATTTTTGTTCATTTCTATTCCTCCTAAATTTCTTTATCTTTATTAGGTAATTGATGTTCATATTGTTCTAATAATTGTTTAGCTTGTTTTTCTTTATCAGTTAGTTCAGATAATTCTTCTGCTAATTCAGTTACTGATTTATCTTCTTTTTTGGCTTTAGATTTATTTAGTGAAGGAACAAACTCTCCTTGCATAAAAGTTTCATTAAAGTTTTCTATAACTTCTTCCATTTGTGCAAAACAACTTTCTTCATCAATCCAAATGCCACATCTTTTCAATTCTCTTGTTTGTCTTTCATAACATTCTCTTAACTCTTGAGCAGTACAAAATTCATTTGGATGGTTGCTATATTCATCACCGATAAATATAGCATAAACAGGCTCTTTATCTTTATATACTACTTTTAATTGATAATCTCCTCTAGGTCCAAATGTTTTTTCTTTCAAGCCTTTTTCTCCAACTTTGCCACCCTCTTTTATTGAATGAATATTTCCTGCTAAATCAACTAATCTTATACATTGTTTTCCATTTTCATCTTTATTTCTATGATATAAGTTCCCCCATGGTTTATCAATATAATTTTCAGATTCAAATACTTTAACAATTTTTTGACTATAATCTAATGTAACATATCTATAATGTTTATCAAATCTACCAATTTGCTTACCTTTTTCATCATGTCCTTCAAAACCCCATTCATGCACATCAAATTTATGACTTCCATGTCTAGTTGAACCATAAGGACTAGAATCTGAAGAACGATAATGATCTCCATTTATATCGCCTTCTTCTTGATAACTTAACTCTGGAATAAGCGTTACAATTCCATTTTTATCTTTAAAGAATAAATGATCTGATACTTTTCCATTTTCTTCTCTTGTTTTTTGAACTGTTGTGCCATCTGGTAAATGCAATGTATAAGGAACTTCTCTTTTTTCTACCTTTCTAGCAGTAACAATTCCACTATCTCTATCAAATACATATTCATATTCTTTTTTTAAATCATCTACAGTTAATACATCATCACCTATAATAACTTCTTTTTCTTGTGGCTCTGTTTCTGTCTTTTCTTGTATTTGCTCTTTTTTAGGAATAGGTGTAAAATTCTCATTTAAGAATTGCTGTAAATCTTCACTAACTGAATATTTTGTTAACAATTCTTCAATAGGAAGTTCACTAATATCATCAATATCTTTCCACTGATATAAATCATTTTCTTGGTAAGACCATTGTCTTGCTCTTGACATAGCTGTAATTGAAAATTTTTCGCCCATTCTACTATAAGGATTGCTCTTTTTTACATTAATTATAAGATTCGTTAAATTTTCTCCAGTATCATATGTATCATATGCTTTTCTATCTTCGTAAGTATATATGGCTCCATTTTTTAACTGCATTACTTGTTTACCATCATCTACTTCTGAAAGTCCACCATATTTAAAAGTAACCTTTCCATCTTCACTTACTGTTATATCTCCAATATTTGGTGCAGAATTTTGCATTATATAGCCATCTACTGCAAAACGATAATCCATAGTATCTTTAATTTCACTAGGAATTTTTTCTTCTAATTCCTTAACTTTTTGTTCTCTTTCTTTTTGTTCTTCTTGTCTCGTTATCTGATTTTCAAGTGATTTTATCTCTTTTTTTACTTGAGTAATTTGTTTTTTATTGTTCTTTTTACTTTCATCATCTATTTGTAAGTCTTCTAATAATTTTTTATTTTGTTCTAATGAATTTTTTAGCATTTCCAAATAATCCATATTTTACCCCAATATAATAGTTGTTTTTATGTAATTTATATCATAAGTCTTAACTTTTTACAATAAATATGACAACCAAAATAGATTTGTCATAAAAATTTAATATTTTTGTAATATTTCTAATTGAATTTTTTCATAAAATGTTTGACAATTCTAATTTTAAGTAGTACAATATAAGTAGCTTAAAAATTGACTAAAGTTCTGCAAAAGTCATATAGTTAGAAAGAGATGTAATGGAAGAAGGCATCTCTTTTGTTTTGCATAAAAAATAAAGGTGGATTGTCAATACTTTTTTGGACAATTTTTATAAGGACACTTTTTTATATTCAA
>CAPZDM010000123.1 GCA_948745425.1 uncultured Clostridia bacterium | reverse complement strand
GGCTTTCTGTTTACTATTCGAACTCCTCGGCGGATAGCTTGAACTGACTGTTTTTCTATGGTTTTTATGGATTCATTATCCATATTCTTCAAAAAATGCTCTCGTATTTGTGTCAGTCAAATTTTTTAGAGCCAAAATAGAGCCATTCAAACAAACTATATCAACACTATCACTCATAATTTATTCCATGCTTTAATAAAAAATTTTCTCTTTCCCATGTAGCCATTTGCATATAGTCATCCTCATCTTCAAAGTTTACAAACTCTGAAACATTTTTTTGTTGCATGTCTGGTATTTCTTTAAACAACTTGTTGGCATTAAATTTATCAACAGCTTCAGGAAATAAGGTTATAGGATCCTCAAAGTATTTAGTAATATATTTTATAATCCTTTTTTTATAATTTTTCTCTATTGAATCAATATATGATATATAACCTCTGATTTTATCATTGCTTGAGTAGTCACCACTTATTATCTCATAATGAATCATAGCCCTAACACCTCTTTTCAATTCTTTCGGTGCTTTAATTAATCCATCATTTACAGTGACACCAATAACTTTTTTATGAACCTTTGGTGTTAAAAATTGAGTTTTCTTTTGATTTATAAAGAATCCTTCACTCTCAACGATTTTTTTAACCATTCCATGAATATTTCTCAATACATCTCGATTATCACTCGAAAACGTCAAATCATCAGCATACCTAGTATAAGTTATATCTCTTTTATTACAATATCCAGCAATTCTAATATCCATTCTATAGCATACCAAATTTGCCAAATATGGCGATGTTACAGCCCCTTGCGGTAACTTACCATGTAATGTACATATATTTGTTAATAAGTTAGAAGCATATGTATTATATCCTAGCTGCAAAAACTGATTAAAAATTTTCTCTCGCCGTATAGATGGATAAAAATCCTTTAAATCCATTTTTAATATATACAAATTACTTCTATGCCTTTCAGCGCATTGAACTAAAGGTGAACCATCATTACTTCTTTTAAAACCGAAACTATATTGTGAAACCCTCACTTTATATAAAATATCTTGTAATATCCATCTCTGTATAGTTTTTAACGCCATACAAGGTGCATTTATTTCTCTTAAGCTTCCATCTTTCTTGGGAATTGAAAAAGAAACATATCGCCCCTCTGCATCCTCTTTTGCTAAAAAATAAATCAATTTTTCTGTTAAGCGTGTTGCTTCTGCCAATGTCTCAATATCTTGAAACATTGGCAACCCTAAAGATTCTAAAACCATTTTATTATTATATATTTTCAAATTGTTAGCACCACTTTCTTACCTTAAATATTTTTGTGTCAAAACCATGGGGGGATTTAACTGTCGTCAAATTCCACCATGGTTTTGACCAACTCTGGTCATGTTAGTATACTTCGGGAGACGAACCATCCCCCATAGACTTCTACATAAATATGTATCCGTAACGTTCTAAGATAATGATGCTAACAATATTGATCAGTAAGTATAGTTAGTCTAATGCCATTTATTATTTTATCCCTATTATTTATCATAACATCCTTTAACAATTTTTTTACATTACAAAAACCTTTTTGCGTTAATTTATAAAAATACAAATCATTTTCAATCTCTTTCACAAGCATCCCTTCTTTATACAATCTTTTCAAAGCTGCTGTATAAAGCACCTCAAAACGACTGTCATCAAATTTTCTTTCATAATATATGCTTCTAATTGCCTCATTCATTTCCTTTATATTAACGTGATTAAAAAAATATAATAACAACATTATAAAATAAAATTGCCCCGATATCAAGTTAATTTCTTTTGTATAATTTCCATACTTTCTAGCATATTTTTTACTATTATAGAACCAATATTTAGAATTTAAATAGCCTTTGACTGCTTTTTCCATATCATCCATATCATTATTAAAATATATAACATTATTTTTATGCTTAGATTCTATATACCGAACAGGTCCTTGCATAATAAAACTTTTATCATTCTTAAATTTCTTCTGAATTAGTACAACTAATTTATCTAATGTTTTGTTATTACTGGTGAATGCACCCAATTCAGTAAATGAGCCTGGACTTTCGCATACAATCATTATTATATCGCTATTTTCGGCTAAAAAACCTTCTAAAGTAAATAAATCATATTTTTTTCTTCCTAACAACTCCATAAACATATCTTCTGGATAAAATATAGATAGGTTTTTATTTTTCTCCAGTCTTTTTCTGAGTTGATCTCTATTTGAAATATATGATTTATTACTAGCCCCACCACACAAAAACAAATCAATATTGCTATGTTGTATATTTAAAAAAATCTCTTCATATATTCGTTTAACAACTAATTTATCCATTAATTATCCTCTAAATAATCTAAACAGATATTACCTACCCCTATGCTTCTCTTTCCTTTTCTGCTGTTTCAATTCAAACTGTCGCTGTTTCTCCGCTTCCCGCTGTTCCCGGCTCATAGTCTTGCGTTCAGTTTTCAACTGCTCCTGATATAATTTCAAAGCCTGTTGCGATTTTGTTCCTATCCCGGTATTTTGTACCTGTTTCCGCACTTCACGTTGTACCCGTTTAGGATTGCGACCAGCTTCTT
>CAPZDM010000122.1 GCA_948745425.1 uncultured Clostridia bacterium | reverse complement strand
GATCCAGTAAAACAACTTAAGCATGAAGAAAGAGAAAAAGAATGGGATTTAGAAAAATAAGATTTGCAATTTTATGTAAAATATGCTATACTTTAGCTAGTTATCTATTATACCTAAAGGGAACTATTTAAAATCTCGGAGGGTATGCCTCCGAGTAATACAAGGAGGAATTACTATGACAAAAGCACAGGAAATTCGTAACAGGCGGTTAGAGAAGGTGCAGAATGATATTACTGTACATGCAAAAAAAGTCTTTGATTGGATGCTGGATTTGATAAATTCAGATACCCAAAAAGGATATTTCGGTCCAATCGAAGTAGTCTTATTTGATAATCAAAGTACAATTAAGACTACTGCTCTCAGCGGTAAAAAAGGTACAGAATATGAGTTAGGCGACGTTCTTATCCAGCACGATAGGCTTGCATTTTTTTCAACACTTAAAAAAATTATTGAACAGGAAGATGGATTTAAGGTGAATTTCTATCCTGATGCTCTCTACTACGATTCAAAATGTATTCGTTTTCAGATTGTCATTGAGTAACAAGCAAAGCCCCAGTTCTTATTAAGAACTGGGGTGTTCGCTATTTTTTATGTTATGCTACTTTTATTCCAGTATTTACAACTTCTTTTACAAAAGGATTTGAAACTTTTTCAAAATCTTCTGTTGTTATTGGGTGTGGCTCTATTCTAGCATCTATATCCCAAGTCATTCCCATTAAAACTGCCATACAATCATAAATATCTTCAAAGTCATCTGAAATAACTGCAATATCTATATCACTATCTTCGTTTTCTGTTCCTTTAGCATAAGAGCCAAATAATATAATTGCTGTAACATTATATTGTTTTTTTATTTCTTCTATAAATTTATTTATACTATCTACAATATCTTTATTTATTGTTCTTTCAACCATTTTCGTACCTCCTCAACATTTTTTACTTGTTCAGATGTATAATCATCTGTGCATTTTTCATCAAAAGTCCTTTTATAATCATCATATCTAGCACTTATGTTAAATGTATTTATAGTTTGTATCTTTTCTCTTATTTCTGTTGGTACTTCCAAATTTGCTTTTTGTGAAAGTAATATTAAATTATGAATTTTAGGTGCTATTGGATCATCTGTATTATTTTTTGCATATAATCCTTTTAAAAGTTTTTCAATTACTAAATGTCCCATAAACAAACACCAAGTATTCTTTTTGCCAGCTTTCATATAAAGCATTGTATCATAATCTTCATCTGCACTTTTAAACCAATATTCCATTAAATCTATACTATTCATATAATTCCTCGCTTTCAATCTATTCTTATTATAGCATTAAAGTTCAAATTTTACTACATTTTATCGACAATTTTTTGTAAAGCTATTTATTTTCTTGTAACCACTTATAAACCTCATCTTCAGTAAGTTCTCCATGTTTTAGTTTTGTAATTTTTTCTTTAGCTTGTTTTTTCCAAGTTTCAAATTCTTTCTTTAACTTTTTGTCATCTTTGTTCTTATTTACTATACCAAACTTTTGCTGATATGTTTTTCTATATTCTGTATATGCTGATTTTTCTTGTAATCTTTTGTTATAAGAAAGTATTGCTCCTTGTTCTCTACAAGTTTTTCCGTTTTCTTTTGGATAATCACAATATATTTCATCTAATCTTGAGTTTGGTATAAAGTACATTCCACAGTTTTGACATTTCTTAATTGGGTAATTATCTGTTTTTGATAATTCTTCTAATATAGCATAACAAATGCTTGATATATCATTGCTTTTATGAGTATTTACCATTGATATAAGCATGCCTTCTTCTTTTAGTTTCTTTAGTAAGTCAATATCTGTTGAGTTTCCTAGTTCTTCATATTTATTAGAATAGTTATCTTGTATTACTTCATCATTTTTAATGTAAGAATACAGTTTTCCTTTTCTTTTTATTAGATATACTGCATACCTTTGTGAATGTGTAAATGGCTTTAATTCTTCTATTTCATTTATATTATATATGTAATTTACTGCATCTGTTATTTGTTCTTGTATGTATATAAGTTGTTCCTTTAAGTTGTCATATATTTTTTTTGTTTCTTTTAGATATGTTTCGTCATCTTCATATTTTCCTTTTAATTCAAATTTGTAATCTTCATCTATGTCTTTTAATATTTCAAATCCATAAGCATAAAAGAAATCTTTATAGGCTGTTTCATAGGTAGACAAATCAGCATTTAAAAATCTTAATAATAATAGTCCAAATCTTTCTATATAGGGAAAATATAAACTACCTGGCTGTTTTAATCCCATATCTGTGCCTTCATCATCTTTCCATTTAATATATCTTGTACCTCCACCTTTATTACGACCATTTTTATGATTATCTTTTTCTTTATCATTAAAATCAAATGAGAAATCAGCTTTATAAAAATACATAGGTGTAGAATAATACTCTTTCTTTTCATCTTTATTAAACCAAATATAAAAATCACCAAAATGTTTTACTTCTGGTAAATCAATACTCATTTCAATACTTTCCTCCGTTTCTATAAAATTCTATCAAGTTTTATCGAAAACAATTTCAACTTTTTTAATAATTGTTGTTGACATTCTAATTATATTATACTATAATTAGTTTAATAATACAATACTTTTTGAGATAATTATTGTTTTAATATGATTCATTTATGATAATGTCTTAAGTAATCCGATGAGAAAATGTCCCAAG
>CAPZDM010000121.1 GCA_948745425.1 uncultured Clostridia bacterium | reverse complement strand
ATGTTCTTTGAAAATTTGATATTCATTCATCAAATACATTCCTGTTATTGATAGCACTTTAGCAAGTACGCTTGTCGATAAATACTTGGCTATAAAATTAGGTAGCACCTAATCTGCAATGACAAATAATAGAATTAAAGATACTCCTGCCTAGCGACAGACTCAAGCAATCGGGGCAGCCTTGTGAGAACCACAAGGGGATGGAATTTCCGTGAGAATAATGTAGCACATTGTTCGTTTGATGAAATCCTATGGCTGAGGGTATTAAGACAAATATCAGTTCGAGCAAAAATAAAAATTAAAGAAAATTAAATATAGAAGCCAGAGTGTAATGTTCTGGCTTTTTTACATATTAAGGAGGAAAAATTTTAATGAAAAGAAAAAAATATAAGGTAAGAATTAAATTGATATTTGAAACTTCTATGGATCACGAACAAGTAAATATGGAAAAAGCAAAACAAGATGTTGATAGAGTGCTAAAAGGCTACTTGAAGAATAGAAAACTTAATATACTTAATTTAGTTGATGATAAGCCACCACGCATTATATATAAGGTTGAAAAATATGATAAGTAACTATGAAATTAAAAAGGGCGATATTTATTATGCTATGCTTGACCCTGTAATCGGTAGTGAGCAAGATGGAAAAAGACCAGTGGTGGTAATCCAAAATAATCTTGCAAATAAGCATAGTCCAACGGTAATTGTTGCTCCTATAACGACAGTTATTAAAAAGACTTATTTACCTACACATATAGTAATATACAAAAATAACTTTCTGAAAAAAAATTCTACAATTTTGATAGAACAGATTAGGGTTATAGATAAGTCAAGAATAACTGCTTATTTAGGTAAATTAACAGAGTTCCAAATACAAAAAATTGATAAGGCTTTAGTTAATGCCTTTGCAATAGATATTGAAAATATAGAAAGTGAGAATAAATGATGAAAATTTTTAATAGAAGAAAAAGATATGTAGTTGGTATTAGTAGTAACGATAAAATACAGTTTATAGAAGTAAAAGCAAAAAATAAAAAAGAGGCTTTAGGTATGGTAACAGATGTTTTACTTAAATGTAGTATATTTCCTTTTGTATCAGAAAATGAATTTGAATTAACTTGTAGGCGAATATAAATTTTGAAAGTCAAATGTGAAAATAAAAAATTTGCACATTTCAATAATAAATTTATTTGTTTTAAAATGACTTTGTTAAGGAGGAATGAATAATGGAAAAATTAAGAGTTGCAATGTATTGTAGAGTCGCTAATAAAGAAACGACTAAAGAAGATTCAGCAATAGAAGTACAGAAAAAAATGTTAAATGATTACTTAAAAAATAATGTTAAAGGAATAAAATTTAGAGAGTTTTATATTGATAATGGCTTTTCTGGAACAAATTATAATAGACCAGAATTTAGAAGAATGATTAAAGATATAGAAGAAAATAGGATAAATACTATTATAGTAAAAGATTTAGTAAGGTTTGGTAGAACAAATAATACTTTACAAAGAATTGATGGACTTAAAAAAAAGTACAATATAAATTTTATTTCAGTTGTAGATAATATTGATTCATTAAAAAATAGAGATGAATTTGAAAAATCTATTTTAATTAGCAATCTTATGAATGAATGGTATAAAATCGATTTAAGGAAAAGAAGAGAAGTACAAAAAAAATTGAAAGGGTGATAAAGTTGATTAAAATAATAATGATGGCACTATTAGTAATGATAGTGTCTTTTTTATATGCAATATGTCGTGTTTCTAGTAATTGTTTTAGGCTAGAGGAAATGGAGGGTAAAAATGAATAAAAAGGACATTGAAGCATTATCAGAAAAACTAAAAAGATGTAGGGAGATACCTTTAGATGAGGTTAATCCAGATGATGTTGATGAAATAACAGATATAAAGATAGATAAAAGGAAGTCAAGTAACGAAAGAATACTTGATTTTTTAAATAAAGTAAAAAATCCTTATATTTTCAAAGTTAAAGGAAAATTAGTAAGGATTAGGTTTTCTGATACAGATAAAACAGCAGATGACTGCTTAACTAATGTACTGAAAAATTTGTATAGATAGTCAAGCCTACAAAATTAAAATTTCCACCTTCGTAAAAAAATGAAATTTGAATTATGATTTGGTCGTAATTTGAAAGGAGGAGGTGGAAATGGCAGGTCGTGGGAACAAAAAGCAAAGCCGAATAAATGATGAAAATAGAAAATGGTCATTTGCTGTTTATGGCAGAAGATCGTTTGATGATGGCGAAAATAGTGAGTCTTATACGATAAAAAATCAAAAGGCATTGATAGAGTCATATTTAGAAAATAAACCTAACATTGTAATTGAAGATTATTATGTTGATGATGGATATACTGGTACTAATTTTGAAAGACCGGGATTTAAAAGAATGTTACAAGATGTAGTCAACGGAAAAATAAAAGGCATTATAGTAAAAGACTTATCAAGACTAGGTAGAAATCATAGAGAAGTAGGAAAGTATATAGAAGAAATATTCCCTATTTATGATATTCGTATTATTTCAGTAAACGATAATGTAGATTCTTATTTAGACCCAGAATCAATTAGTAGTTTAATAGTACCAGTTAAAAATCTTATGAATGAGAATTATTCAAGAGATTTATCTAAAAAGGTTGCTAGTGCTTATGAAACAATGGCTAAAAACGGTCAGTTTGTGGCAGGAACAACACCTTATGGTTATATGTTAGATCCAGATGATAAGCACCATTTAGTAATTGACCCTAACGAAGTTGATATTGTAAAAAAAATATTTGAAATGGCATTGTCTGGTAATGGTCGCCCAACGATTTGCCAATATCTTAATGATAATGGAATTTT
>CAPZDM010000120.1 GCA_948745425.1 uncultured Clostridia bacterium | reverse complement strand
TCATTTTGTTTTAGTAGTTCTTCTCTAAAATCTTTTAGAGTTGGTGGCTCTCCCTCATAATCATTGTCTTGGTATCTTTTATATACACTTGCTGTACATCTATCAATTATTGACCTTTGTTGTGGCTCTAATGCTTTTCCCATAAGTTGCTCACACAATGACAAAATAAATTCTGATTTTAATACTATTGGATTCGCATTATCTCCATAAAATTTATTCATATCCATTGCGTTTATATGATTTTTACTTGTTGAAGATATTTCTACAAGTTCTCCTCCAAGTTCTTTTACAAGTCCTGCAAATTCATTCTCTGGATCTATGATTATTATATCTGCGTCTTTTTCTTTTAGCATTATAGAACTTATTTCTTGTTTTGCTGTAAAACTCTTACCACTTCCACTAACTCCAAGTATAAAACTGTTTCCATTCAATAATTGTTTTCTGTCTAGTAATATCATATTTTTTGAAATTGCGTTTTGTCCATAATATATTCCGTTTAGGGTGCTGTACTTCTTGTACTTTAAAAGGCATAAATACTGCTAGACTTTCTGTTGTTAATGTTCTCAATGTTTCTATTGTTTCTATTCCTATTGGTAATGTTGTGTTTAATCCGTCAAGTTGCTGAAACCTTAATATACCAAACTGACACAAATTTTTTCTCGCTGTTGTTAATATTGCCTCTGTTGTGTTTTCAAGTTCTTTTTCTGTATCTGCAATGAATACTACTGTAATTAGTCCTAAAAACATACGCTGATCTCGTGTCATTAAATCATTTAAGAAATCTCTTGCCTCTTGTTCTTGCTGTTCCATATCAAAAGGAACTGAAGCAAGGAAATTATTATTTTCGCTTTGTTTTCTTATATAATTAGCTTTGTTTGTTTCTACTCCTAACAATATTCGCTCTGCGTCTTTTATTGCCTCATCTGTTGCGACTGGCGATATATCTATTGTTAATGTTAGATTTTTACTAATGTCTGTTAATTCTGCTATCATACTATCTTTTATGAATGAGGCATACTCTTTTAAAAATATTACTCTACCGAATTTATCTCCCATTTTGAAATAATCTTTTTTGAACTCAAAACTATCTGGGCATATATAGTCTTTGAAACTGTGTCCTTTTTGCATATTGTCTATCATATCAAAATTAAAACTGCTTTCCTCTCCTATTCTATAAAAATTGTGTAGCATTCTTAATCTTTCGTTTGAATCTAACTCTATGCAAGCTGAATTTAACTTTTTAAAATGTTTATTTAATTCTACTGCAATTCTTCTGAAAGCTGTTCGTGCCTCCTCCAAGTTTTTCTTTTTTATCGTTATTGTTATATACTTTTCTTGCACAATTCCATTACTTGTTTTAGCTCCCTCGTCAATTAGCCTATTATATTCACTTCTTAATCTATCAAGTTTGTCTTTTTCATTTTCTATTTTAATGTTATTCTCTATATTCTGTTCATTCATTTTACTATTTAATATGCTAATTTTTACAAGCATTTCACACTCAAAAGAATTAAGTATCTGCATATAATCTAAAAACATTGCCTCTTTGTCTTCCTCGCTTGCTACAATGTAGTTAATATCTGTAAATTTAAAGGTTTTGGAATATTTATTTTTTCCTACTAAAAATACTCCATCTCTCCATATTCTTTTTACTGGTATAACATCTTGCACACCCTTTGGAATTATATATTTTTCTTTATCTTTTTTGAATAAATCAATAAATCTAAACATTTTTTACCCTCCTTTTTTCTTTTCTGCTCTTTTTTTCTTTCTTGTCTTGTTTTACTTTTTTAGTTTTCTTCTTGCCTTTTTCACATTGTCTATACATATCTAAATATAGATTATTAGGTTTGAATACTAATTTTTTTGGTGTTAATATTTCTGATTTAACCCAAGCTTTCAAAAACTTTTCTGCTGTCATTCCGTTGTATTTTACAAATCCTAATAATGCAAAAGGAACTGCACCTGCCATACATAGCCACGATACAGTTCCTGTATTATTGAATATTGGTTTTGTTATAAAATATATTCCAACTGCTACAATACAAGCTAATGCCGAACATACAAATTGCCTCATTGTTAGCCCAAAAAATATATTTTCTTTGTATTGCCTTATTTCCTTATTTATTTTAACTTCCATAAGTTATTATCTCTCCTTTTTTATCTATCTTCTCTATTTTTCTTCTTGTTTTTAACTTTTCTACTCATTTCTTTTTCCATCTCTATTTTTATATCGTCAAACTCATTTTCATCAATTAACTTATATTCTTTTGGTTCTATTTCTCCTGTTTGTAGTTTTACTAATCTATCAATAATCTTTTCTCTAATTTCTGGTTTTACTTTGTCCAAATACTCTCCCATTGTTGTAATATCTGGCTGATATAAATCATTTCCCATTTTATAAAATTTTAGATCTACTAATCCTTGCTTTCTATTTATATCAACAATAAAATCTGGTATATCATCCAATTTTATAATTACTTCATCTATTCCATCATCTGCAAAGTATAATTCTTCTTTATTAGTTATAATATTTCTTATTTCCTTTTCATCATAAAACTGTAATTTGCTTGAATTATCTTCCATAACGCTTTTCTCCTCTTTGTTTTCTTTAAAAGTATCTGCTAGATTTCCTCCTGCTTTTACTTTTTCAAAATCTTCTTTTGCTTTTTTTAAGTCATCTCCATAATAATAGCCATAACCCCAGTCTACTTTCTCATTACTAACTTTATAATTAAAAGCTACTATATATTCTTTTGTTCCATCTTTAAAGCAATGTTCTACAAGTGATACTGGCTCGTTATTTCTTTTTCCTGTTTCAATAATACATTTATTATCTTTGTGTGAATAACATAG
>CAPZDM010000119.1 GCA_948745425.1 uncultured Clostridia bacterium | reverse complement strand
CGATAAGGTCATTTTAAAAAATGGCCTTATTTGTCGTTTTTTCGATTTTACTGAAATAGAAAGTGTGTTAGATGCAGTACAACAAGAAAAACAAAATAAAATCAAAAAATATGGATTAGAAAACTATCAAGTGTATATGGAAAAAGAAAAAAATGAAAATGAACTTTTTAAAAGGTTTAAGAAAATAGGAGGTCAAAATGAATCAAATATTAGAAAGAATATCCAAAGCGTTAAGGCTAGGTAATAATAACACTAACGAACATGAAGCACAAAGTGCAATACTAGCAGCACAAAGGTTAATGGCGAAATATCATGTATCAGAAGAAGATGTAAATGAATTTCTAAACGAAAATGAAAAACAAGATGAACAAGTTATTGAAGAAAATGCTGATAATGAAATGAATAATGATAAATGGAAACGAAGACTGATGATAACAATAGCAAAAAATTTTAGATGCGATGTTTTTTATCGTGGTGGTAAATTGATACTTGTAGGTGCAAAGGAAGATATTTTAATTTCAAAAAGAGTGTATTTATATGCTAAACAAGCAATTTTAATTAGTTTTAAGCAATTTTTTAAGGAAAACTATGAAAGCTACGCAGTTAATAGTTCAATGAGAAATAAATACAAAAGAGAATTTGCACTTGGTTTTATAAAAGGTTTATCAGAAAAATTTGAAGAACAAAAGGCTGATTCAGAATTGTCATTAGTTGTTGTAAATCCAAAGGTAAAGGACTATTTAGGTAATATCAATTTTAGCGGTGTTCACCATAGTAGAAGTTCATATATAACAGATTCATATTGTTATGGACAAGGAAAGAAAGCAGGTAAAAATTTAGTAGATATTGATACTAGAATGGAAGGAATTGCTTAAATTATATTATTCAAAAATTAAAAATATCATAATCTAGGAGGGTTTTATGGAAGGAATAGAAAGATTAGAAAACGAAACAGTAGAATTAAATAATTATAGTATTACTAAGATATTTAATTATTTAAAAACAAGAACTGATTTATATGAAAAATTTAAAAGTAAGGAAAAATCAATGGATCAAATGTATGATTATATATACAACAAAGCAGAAAAACATCAGTACAAACGTATGGCTATGATAGACGATCCAGTTGTATATTTATGGGCTGTAACATATTTTTGTAAAACTAATAAAGAATTAGGAATAGAAGAAAAAAAAGTAATATCACCTACACCTACAAAGGTATCAGATAAAAGAGAAGAAAAAGTAGAGGAAAAAAAAGAAATTAAAAAAGAAAAAAATAACCAAATGTCTATATTTGAGGAGGTGCAAGAATAATGGGGTATATAAAAGTTGCATATCAAAATATTCTTAGACATTTAGATTATTATTCAACTATTCCTAATGGTTGGGATGAATTTGTAAATAAACAGGAAAAATACCACAATTTAATTATTAAATCAAGCAAAAATAAATGTCATTGTACTAATTGTAATCATAACTTTATTAGTACTAAAAAAGTAAATGAAGAAGTAAAATGTCCTAATTGTCGCAATAAATATCTAATCAAAAGAAGTACTCTAAAATATTACGAGTTTAAGGATTATTTATCTATTTTAGACTATGTAAATGATACATTTGTAATAAGATATTTTGAATTAAAAACAATTATAGATTCACTTCATGAACATCATTCTTCTGTCGTTGAATTTGCAAGAGAAGTACCTACTAATAACTATTATAGAGATGTGTTTGTAAACGAGAGAGTTGCAAAATGTCAATGCCATATTCATGTATATCATAATGACTTTGTTGATGATAGAAAATGGCGAGAATATACAAGAAATTACTCTCTAATTGATTACTCAATAGTATTTCCAAACAACATAAAAAAACTTTTAAAAGATACTGAATATAAATATTCTTATATTTGGGATATAGCCAAGCATTGTACATATATTAACCTACTAAAATTACTAAAAAATAGTGATATACATAGAGTTGAACTTTTAGCAAAAATGAAACTATACAATCTAGCATTAAATTCAAATAAATTTAGTGATTATAGCTCCTTTCAAAAAACTTTTGGAGTTACAAAAGACTATTATCCATTTATGAAAAGAAATAATATAACATATTTACAATTAAAACTGTTAAGGTTACTAAAAGAAAAAAATATTAGTAAAATAAAATATTTAGAGCAATTTATAAGTTATGGTGAAAACATAGATGACTTAGAAGAAATTTCGAATTATATTAGTATAAATCGTTTTATAAAATATTCTAAGATGCATCATGGAAATGTACAAATATACTTATATAAGGATTATTTGAGATTTGCTAAAATGCTAGGGTTTGACTTAAAAAATAATAGGTATGCTTTTCCAAAAAATCTAAGACAAGAACATAATAAACTGGAAAAACAATACAAAATTCAAAGCAAAACTATTATCAAAAAGGCGATTATCAAAAGAGGACAAGAACTATCAGTAAATAAATATCAGAACAATAAATTTATTATATTACCAGCTCGTAATTTAAAAGAATTACAGGATGAGAGCAAACAGCAAAACAACTGTGTAAGAACATATGCAGAAAAATATGCTAATGGTTCATGTGATATTTATTTTATGAGAGATATAAAAGCACAAAAGAAATCACTTGTTACTGTGGAAGTCAAAAATAATAGAGTTGTGCAAAGTAGAATAAAAAATAACAATACTCCAGATGATAAGCAAATGAAATTCTTACAAAAATGGGAACAAAATGTATTGAAAGGAGCTGCTTAATTATGAATAATTATAAAAAGACTAATAAATCAAACCAAACAAAAAAAATTTTTGAGGAAACAGTCAGAAAGTTACAAAGCATTGTAGATAACGGAGATTATGAAAAATTTTTAAAATTTCAAAAAAATTTTAGAAAATATAGCTTTATGAACTTAGTATCTATATTTTATCAGTTTCCAAATGCTACACAAGTCGCTGGTAAATCTACTTGGCAAAAGTTAAAACGAGAACTATTAGATGATGCACAAA
>CAPZDM010000118.1 GCA_948745425.1 uncultured Clostridia bacterium | reverse complement strand
ACATTCATGGCAATAGTTCAACTATGGCTTTGGAATTACTGGCCTGTAGAAGTAGTTCTGCGTTAACCATAGTCCATACACATAATACGGAATATAAAGCAAAAGTCCTTAATGTCTTATTAAAACCATATCTAATGCATCATGCAGATTTATATTTTGCTGCTAGTAGTGAAGCAGGAAAAAAATTATATAATAGAAAAAAATTTGTTGTAATAAAAAATGGTATAGATGTTTCAAATTTTAAATTTAATTTAGAAGAACGGCTATATATAAGAAAAAGGCTTAATATTACTGACGATAAGATAATTTTAGGACATGTTGGAACTTTTAATGAACAAAAAAATCAGGATTTTTTGTTGAAACTTTCAAAAAAATTAAATCCTAAAAAATATCATTTTGTTTTAATTGGTGATGGTGAAAGAGAAAAATTCATATCTAAGATTGCAAATAAAGAAATGTTTACTGTGCTAAAAACTACTGACGAGATTGGAAAGTTTTATTCGTCTTTTGATATGTTTTTATTTCCTTCTAATTGGGAAGGATTAGGAATGGCTGCTGTGGAAGCCCAATATGCGACATTGCAAACGCTAGTATCTGATAGAATTCCAAAAACTGTAAAGATTTCAAATAATATTAAGTTTTTACCATTAGAAGTAAATAGATGGGTAAAAGAAATAGAAAATTATTCAAAGGAAGACTTATTAAAGAGTAGAAAAAATAATTTTATATCTGCTGAATATGATATAAAAAATTGTGCTAAAAAATTAATGAACTTATATATAAAGGAATATAATGCAAAAAATCAAAAAAGTATTTAAATGGTCTTTTAACTATATAAGACTTTTACTTCTTAAACTGGAATATGGAAAAAGAATAAAATTTGGTATTAATGGATTATCTCATCCACCATATATTGCTTGGAAGGCTAAAATTAATGTTGATAAAGGTGCCCAGCTAGTTTTGAAAAATGGTAGCTATATAAGTTCCTACTGTCAAATACTCTTATCAAAGGATGCTAATGTTCAAATTAATAATGGTGTATATATTGGTGAATTTAGTAGAGTAGTATGTAGAAATAAGATAATTCTTGGTAAAAATTCTTTATTAGCTAATAATGTTTCTATTTATGATCATGATCATTGTTTTGGTGATCTATACAAACCAATTGCTGATCAAGGATTTATTAGTGGAGATATAGAAGTAGGAGATAATTGTTGGCTAGGAACTAATGTAGTGGTATTGAGAAATACGACAATACAAAAAAATAGTATAGTTGGTGCAAATGCAGTTATTAGTGGATCTAATACAGTTTCAGGTGTATATGTAGGACTGCCAGCAAAATTGAAAAAAAAGCTATAGTATCGATGAAAGGATAAAGATGTATAAAGTCTTAACATTTGGAATGACAGATAATTACGGAGGAGTTGAATCCGTAATTATGAATTATTATAGAAGGTTTGATCATAAAAAAATAAAGATGGATTTTTTAGTTACATCTTCATCTGAAATTGCATATTCTTCTGAAATAAAGAAATATGAGGGAAAAATTTTTTCTATTCCTTCTCGTCATGATGCACCTATTGCTTATCATAAAAGTGTAAATAAATTTTTTAAGAATCATGCTCAAGAATATGATTGTTTTTGGGTTAATATGAATAATTTAGTGAATATAGATTATTTAAAATTGGCAAAAAAATATGGGATAAAAAGAATTATTATACATGCTCATAATACTAGATTGATGGAAACAGGAATAAAGGGAAAAATTAGAGAAGGTATCCATCAGTATAATAAAAAACAGCTCTTACGGTATGCTACTGATTTTTGGGCGTGTTCACAAGATGCTGCTAATTGGTTTTATGATAAAAAGATTTTGTCAAAAGTATGTATTATTAAGAATGCCTTAAAAGAAGATAAGTATTCATATAAAGAATCAAATAGGACAAAATTAAGAAAGAAGTATGGTTTAGAAAATAAAACCATTATCGGAAATATAGGAAGATTGAACTATCAAAAAAATCAATCATTTTTATTGGATATTTTCGCCCAGTATCTTTTGTTAGATGAAAATGCTGAATTACTATTAATAGGTAAAGGAGAAGAGGAAAGAGCCCTTAAAGAAAAGGTAAAGAAGCTAGATATAGCATCTAATGTGATTTTTTTGGGAATGAAAGAAAATGTAATACCATGGTATAGTGTATTTGATATATTTGTATTTCCTTCGCATTTTGAAGGGCTCGGCTTAGTGTTATTGGAAGCTCAGGCTAACGGAGTTCCAGTATTGGCAACTAAAGATACGATACCTACTGATGTAAAGGTTAATGAAAATTTAGAATTTATAAGTCTATCTAAATCTGCAAAATATTGGGCAGAAAAAATAAAAAATAATTTAGATAATGATGCCCGAATAAAAAGTAAAGAAGCAATTGTTACAAACTTTCAAAAGGCTAACTATGATATTGATTTAGAAGCAGAAAGAGTAGAAAAATTGTTTCTAAGTACAACAATAAAGTAGGAAAAAATATGAAAATTAAATATATAACACTATATGAATTAATTATTTATATAATAATGTTTTTAAATTTAGGATTTTTGAATTTATTCGGTTCTTTTGAATATACTTCTATGCTTATATCTACTGTACTAGCGATAAGTGTATTTTTTTTATATGTTTTTCAGCCATTAAAAAATAAAATTCCAAGTAGTTGGTGTCAAATTTATATTATTTTGGTAATTATAATTTTCTTTTTTCACATTTTTCGTTTAAGGAAAATTAATATTTCTTCTATGTCGTTGTTGTCGGTGATAAATAACTATGAAGGCATATTTTTATTACTGTTAATATTCCCAATATACGAAATCTTTCAAAGTACTGACACTAAAGTGTTTTTTAGGAATTTAGCGATATTAGGATATTTGGCGCTATTTGTTAGATTTATAGTGTGGGGAATGTATAATTTTATTGGAGGAAATCCTGCACCATATTTACTCCATGGCTTAGATTGGAGAAGATCAATATTAGGTCATGATTTTATTAGAATTGCAGGAACATTTCTTGATATATATACATTTTTATATTCATTAAAGAAGTTCTTTTATGGGATGCGATATCATAAACAGAAGGTCGTACCATTAATAGGAATACTATTTATTTTTTTA
>CAPZDM010000117.1 GCA_948745425.1 uncultured Clostridia bacterium | reverse complement strand
ACTAAATCACCTACGTCAACATCAATAGCAGAGTAATAACTGTAAGCCTTTCCACCAAAGGTTTTAGGCATAAATTTATCCTCATATTTTACATTTATAATATTTGTTTGCATGTTATTTTCTCCTTTCAAAATGGTAAATCATCAGGTTCTGGTACAAAGTTGTTGTCATCGTATACAGGTATATTATTGTTAGAAGTAGTATTAGTATTGCTATCATCGGTCTTTTTTGGACTATCAGCAAAATCAATTTCTTCAGCAATAACTTCTGTTATATATCGTTTTTGACCATTACTATCATCCCAAGAACGATTTTGAAGTCTGCCACTAACAAGTATTTGTAATCCTTGTTTTAAATATTTCTGTACAAATTCGGCAAGTTTAGAATATGTAACTATATTTATAAAGTCTGCTTGCCTTTCTTCTCCAGGTTTAACATACTTTCTATTTACAGCTAATGAAAAATTTGAAACCATCATATTATTGGCTTGAGAATATCTTATCTCTGGATCTTTTGTAAGTCTTCCTAATAAAATTATTTTATTCATATCAATTCCTTCCTTTCTTAATCTTCTATTCTGATAACTATAAATTTTATAATTTCGTCAGTTATGCGATATTTCCTTTCTAATTCTGGAATAATCTCAGATGTACTTTCAAATTCAATTAAATAGTAATATGCTTCTTTATATTTTCGTACTTCGTAAGCTAATTTTTTTATTCCTAAATCTTCTATTTTAGTAATCTTCCCATTTTCTTCTAGATAATTTTTAATAGTATCAATTACATTGTTTCTTTCTTCCTCTGCAATATCATCTTTCATTAAAAAAATTGTTTCATATTTATTCATAAAATTTTCCATCCTTTCTATCTTAAATACTCCACTCATAATTAAATTTATCTGTATATTCCTTTAGTCTATCAATATTAATAAGACAATAATCTATTGTTTCATTTTTTGAAGCATAAGGATTACATGGTGCTTTTGAATAAACTTCTTCAATAACTCCAAGCTTTTCTAAAAACTTTGTCATACCTGCATTCTCAGAATAATTTTTTATAGTAGCAGTATCTGGTTCGTATAAATAATCCTTCATATTTACTGTGCATACTGTAACACTTTCTCCATCTTTAGTAATAATACTAATTGCCATAGACTGTTTATTATACACATAGTTTCCAACATTAAAATAACAGTCTCCATAATTTTTATATTTAAATGTTTTACAATTCATAAATTTTCCTTCCTTTCTATTATGCTGCTATTTCAAAGATTTCTCTTTTATTATTTTCAGCATTTCTTTCTTGAATTTTTCTTTGATTTAAATAATATTGAGTAAGATATTCATTTTTATAAATATCTATTTTCCTTTGATGTTTTCTTAATTTGAACATATTACTAAAAGTTCTTATATCTTTCTTTTTCATCGATACTCGATGCTTGTTTTTAATAGACACAATTAAAAATGTTCCAAGTATAATGTTTCCTTCTAAAAATCTATTAAATTCATCTAATCTAGCATTTCTATTTGCTATAAGTACAGTATGTTCATTTAACTTTATTCTATAGAGTTCCTTTCCTATAAATGCTTTTATAAATTTTATACTAGCAGGAATTTTTACAGTTTGAACTTCTTTTCCTGGTATAACTAATAAAACTTTAATTTTCATATGTATTTTCCTTTCTTATTTTAATTGTAAGAAAAGACAGAATAAATCTGCCTTTTCCAATTATGCAGCCTTTTGAATATCATTAGCTACATTTGTATATGTATTTAGTGTTTTTGCACCTTTTACTATATGTTCAATTACAGAACAATTATCTAAATTGTTATAGTCTGCAATTTTCAATAAGTTACCTTTTTCTACTTTTGCGAAAATGAGTTGAGTATTATTAGAATAGTCTTTTATAAAGTCATAATCAGCACAACTTTCATAGTCATCAATAAAAATAGGGGAGTTAACCCTACTAATCTCATTGAACATATTAGCAAATTCTAAAGCTGTTGCGATTGTTTCAGACCTAGATAAATCAGATAGGGGAGTACCCTTATAAGTTATAAGAAAATCCTCCTTAATTTCGCCTGTTCCTTTTAGGACCGAATAAAACTTTATATCTACATCTTTTAAATATTGTTTTGCTATTTTCATTTTTTCTTCAATGTAAGATATGTATAGCTTTTGTGCTACCTTTTTTGATTGATTCAAGTTATCAATATAATTATTCTGTATCTGTTTTTCTTTATTGAATTTTATTATATCTGATTTTGCATTTTTAATATTTTTTTCTTTAATGGCGATTTCATTATTAAATTTTTGAATATCCAACTGCTCATTTTCAAGTTGTTTAATATTTTGTTCAATAACAGAGATTTGCTTATTCTTTTCAATAGTAGATTCTCCTTCTAAAGCATGATATTTACACCTTTCCATTACAAGAGTAAAATCCATATCTTTTTTTTGTGTTTCTAGCAAAGTTTTTTTATTAAAGTCATTAGTTAGAGTAATTCTCATATTTTCAATAGTTTTACTTTTACTAATATTTTCTATATGTTGCCCACAAGTAGGGCAGTTACAAGCCTCACCATTCTTAATCGAAATATATTTCTTTTTTCCTTCTTGCATAGACTTTTCAAGTTCCTTTATTTCAGTTTCTTTATTAAGTATATCTCTTTCAAGATTTTCTACTATTTGTTTTTGTTTTTCTTTATCTACAATGTCTTGATTTGTATTTAGAAAAGCTAATTCTTGCCTTGCTAATGATAAGTCTACTTCTTTTTCAAAAGTTTTTACATTTGGCAATTCTTCATTAGCAATATTTTGGGCATATTCTATTTTTCCATCTAATATTGAAATATTTTTTTGATATTTTTTTATATCGTCATTTAACTCTGATATGTATGTTGGAATGTTATAGGGGATACCTTCTAAAAGGTTCTGTTCCTCAAGACTTAAATTAATATATGCAATATTCATACATATATTTATCATATTAGCATTAATAAAATTTTCTTGTTCTTCAGGTGGTAACATATCGTAATATTTATTACCTCTTAACACCTTTACATTTTCACATATGGTATTCCATCTATCCTTAGGTACAATTTCTGCAAAACATCTCCCAGTAATCGCTTGTAAATTTTTTTCATTATATATATTCTCTAGTTCCTCAAGACTTAAATTAGGGTAAACATCTTTAATAGGAATACTAAAGTATTCCTCAATTAAAATATCTTGTTGCTGTTTTGTTAAACTATCGAATATGACTTTAGGTGGTATATCTGATAAATATTTATCAACCATTTCTTTTTGTTCTACGGATTTTTTATT
>CAPZDM010000116.1 GCA_948745425.1 uncultured Clostridia bacterium | reverse complement strand
AATGATACTGACTATTTTTATATGGATAAAAATGGTGCGATGGTAACTGGATGGTACGAGACTACTAAAAACTGGGCTGGTTCAGATGCCAAAGTAGAAAACATAGATGAAGATCCATTTTCTAAAGAAATGTTCTTTTATGATAATAAAGAAAAATGGGTATACGGTGATCCTGTAACAGGCGTTTTAGCTGATGAAGAATGGAAATCCATTAATAACAAATGGTATTATTTTGGAAAAGATGCACGTACCACAAAAGAAGGCGTAAAGGATGACTATTTAAATGTATATATCGCTAATTTTAAACTAGACGCTCTAGTTCCTGAAATAGATTATGAGCTTGACGATGTTTCTAGTGCTGTTTCAGGTTCCTCTGTTCGTCTTGCTATAATGGAACAAGAAAAGAATAATCCAATAACACCTACCAATGATGAGAAGAAAGAATTTATTGAAGCAATATATAAGGGCAATACAGGAAATACTGATTATATTGAATACAGCTTGAAAGATGAAGAAAATGCACCAGCAGAAGCAAAGTATGCTATGTTAAGTGAAAAGGTTATTGCATGGGCAAATCATGAAAGTAATAAAGATAAAGATGAAAAAATTAAGTATTTCTATCTTGGCAAAGATGGTGCGGCATTAACAACATGGAAAGAAATTGATGATGACTACTATATTTGCGGTAATAGTAAGGGAGAATTATATAACAGGACAGTTGCTAAAGTAGATGGCAGATACTATTATTTTGATGCAAATGGCGTTTGTGATTATAAATATTTAAACAATACCGCTGACTATGCTGTTGTAATTGGTGAATATGAATCAGGAAAGTTATTTGATACAGCTGATGGCAGGAAAATTAGATTTTATGAAACAACAAGAAAGAATGATTCTAGGGACGAAAATAGTTATTATAAAGCAGAGTATGCAAAACTCGCTGATATTAAAGACAATTTAGAAGAGTATGGTGTTGAGTATGTGAACTTTGGTACAAGAAGTGTAAAAGTAAAAAGTTTAACTGAATCAGAAGCTCTTTTAGCTTGGGCTGTAATAGATGATGTAATTAGTGAGGCTGATGAAAATGGTATTTCTATTTATGTAAAAGATAGCAAAGGAGATAATACAAAAGAGTTAAATGCAACAGGTCAAGGTTTAGTTGATGACGCAAAAGAAAAGGTTAGTATTTATAAGCTAAGAACATCTTCATCAATTGAGAAAAAAGAAGTAACATTCAAGTGGAAAACTAGAAAATAATATGTAAATTTTAATAATCCTCTTAGTATAACTATGCTAAGAGGATTGTTAAAATATATTTTATTTATATTATCTAATAAAAAGTAGTATTTATCAATTTGAGATCTAATAGGATTCCCCAATTTAGATGTAAATATAGATGTAATTTCTGCCAAATATAGATTTTATCAAGTTTTTTTAATTTACTAAATGGGAAATATTTCTAAACTCTTCTTATTTTCTCCCTTTCAATTCTAATTACATCCTTTTATACATCTAAAATTAAATTATAAAAATTAACGATATAACATTATAAAATTAGTAATATAAATTCTTTTTTGTATTAGTTACTTTGCAGTATATAGTATCTTTTACCTTTAAAATAAATTTTATTTAAGAAAACGTTCTATAACACAACTGTGTGTTTTTTCTTTTTTATCATAATTTATTCCTACTAACAATAAATTTCCACTATATTCTTTCAGAGCATGTACATATTGCTTTGATTTTATCTGTGAAATGGCACTTTGAGCACTTTTATCCCATTTTAATTCAATGATCATAGCTGGTTTATCTAAATAATTCTTTCTTGGTAAATATACCATATCAGCAAAGCCTTTTCCAGTAGGAAATTCTCGAATCATTGTATAATACTTTCTAGCACTATAATAAGCAAGAGAGATCGTACAACTTAAAGAGTTTTCATTATTATAAGTTAAAGAAGATGTTTCCAGATGAACGTGTTCAATTTTATCTGCAACTACTACTTCATCCATATCCCATGTAGCTTGTAATAATTCCTCCGAAACTTTAATCGCTTGAATCACTTCTTCCCATCCTGCATTTTGAATTGCATTAATAAATTCTGTTTCTATCTCTGAATTAGGAATGTATACTTTTTGTTCTTCAAAATTATATCCTAAGTATCCTAAATGTACAAGAAGAGTCAATACATCATCTGCTGAAGTAAAAGTTGTCATATCATTACTAAATGTTCCAGGGTTTATTTTTTTAGGATTTCCTGCAAGCAGTTCAATAATCGTATCTCTTAAACCATCATAATTCATAACAATATAATCTCTTAATGCTTCAAATGTTTCTGTCTGGTTCCAATAGTTATTATATCGCTTGGTAAGCATAGCACGTACAACAGATCGTGGATTATAAATATGCAGTTTATGATCAAAATGATACCCATCATACCAATGTTTCATTTCTGTAAAATCCATTTGATATTTCTGACAAAGCATAGAAACTTCCTGCTCCGTAAATCCAACGTATTCTGCTAGATTACTTGGATCTAACATTGAAAATTCATCAAACATATTTAATGCAGAATGAGAACCATATTTTTTAATCGGCAAAATTCCTGTCATATAGGCTAAAGCCACATACCCCTTGTCTTTTAATAGATTTCGCAGAAAATCGAGATATATGGTTTGTGCATTTAAGTTATGTTTCATCTCACGAAAAATACAATCCCATTCATCTATAATAAATATAAACTTTTTCTCTTTTTTTTCATGATAAATATCAAATAATACGCCAATCAAATCTTTTTTATCTAAATAATCGACATCTGGATATTCCTTTAATAAATCTCGAAGCAGTACTTTTTCTAATAAAGCTTTCATCTTTTTTATATCATGTGTACGACTTAGAAAATCTTGCATATTTAAAAAAATTACATTATATTGATTTAAATGAGTAAAAAAATCAGTCTCTTTTGTAATCTGTAGACCTTGGAATAAATCTGCTGAATGATATCCTCTTCCATAATAAGCGGCAAGCATTTCAGCCGCCATTGATTTACCAAATCTACGTGGTCTGCTTACACAAATAAATTTTTGTTTTGTTTCTAATATCTGATTTGTATAATGAAGTAATCCTGTTTTATCAATATATATTTCAGATGAAATCGATTCCTGAAATCCTACAGATTCTGGATTTAAATAAATGCCCATAATATAACACATCCTTCTAACATATAAAATATATTTTATTTATAATTTTTTTATACTTTAATCTATCTTATCATACTCTATTTTTTTTCACAATAGAAGATAAAAAAGCTTTTATTATAAAAAAAATTTCCCCTATTAAAAAATTTCTTTTATACAAAATCAAAAAATTTTACTCAAAAATTCTAATATCTACATCTACAAATACATCTTTTCTTCCTCCTTTAAATTCCTATTTTTCCAGTC
>CAPZDM010000115.1:2266-3564 GCA_948745425.1 uncultured Clostridia bacterium | reverse complement strand
TATAAATTTCTTTTTCAAGTAAGCGTGCGTTTATTTATGGCAATCGCATAAAAATGAGGTGTAAAGTTGTGATAATATTATAGATTAAAAAGAGTGTTATACTAGAAGCAACTTAAAGGTAAAGATATAAATTTAATCTCCCAAAACTTGAAAATTAGGTACCAATAAAGTTTTAACTTTTTCTAAATATTTTATACTTGTTTGACTTAAAAAATCCAATATATCATTGCAAAATTTAGAGAACGTTTCTTTATATTTATTGCACATACATTCTTTCCTTAACAATTTCCATAAACGTTCTATTAAATTTAGATTGGGAGAATAGGATGGAAGATATATAACTTCTATGTTGTATTCTTCCGCAGCATTTTTAGTAACTTCACATTTTTGATATCTAGCATTATCTAGAATGATTACTATTCTTTCTTCTCCATTTTCTTCTCGCAATTTACGATAAAGTTCTACTATTTCTGTTGAAGTAAGATAACTATCATTGGATACCACAGTTGTTTTATAAGTTATAGGATTGTATGCTCCCATTACATTAAATCTTTTTCTTCCATATGCTGATTTTACTTCTTGACGTGTTTTACACCAACAATATCCAAGTTCAGCGCCATAAATTAAATGTACTCCATCTCCAAAGAATAAATTTAGTTTTCCTTCTTCAGCTAATTCTAATAAAGGCTTTAGTTGAATGTCCAAGAATATTTGTTGGTATTCTTTTTTTGCCTTTGCAGGGATGCCTCTTGATTTTTTGTACGACATCCCGTTTTTTTTAGAAAGTTTCCTATTGCTGTAATACTTGTTTCTATTCCGAATAATTCCCTTACTTTACTAACTGCCTCTGCTCTAGTTTGAGGTGGATTATTTTCAAACTCTTTTATAATTTCTTCTTTGTATACATTTAATTTTGATTGTTGGCCTTTATAACCTGTAGTATAAATACTTGTTATTCCATTTTGAATAAATGCTTTCACATACTTTAATATAGTACATAAAGTTAAATCCGTTTTTTGGATAATTTCTCTTTCTGTATATCCATAATATCTCAAATATAAAACTTTTGCTTTATTTCTTACTTTTTCATTTGGGTTTTTCTTCATTTCTTTTTTTAGAATTTTTATTTCTTCTTCTGTTAATTCTATTTCTAATTTGTTCATTTGCTATTCCTCTTATTCTTTATAATACGAGTATATCATCTTTTTTCTCTATTATCTATATATTTAACTTACCACTAGTATATGTATGGATATTGAAAAATTTGACTTTAATCGTTTTCCTATGAAGTTAAGTGG
>CAPZDM010000115.1:0-2166 GCA_948745425.1 uncultured Clostridia bacterium | reverse complement strand
CTTTGTATTTCTTTTTTGTATGTCTTAATTTCTTCGTTTACTATTTGCAAACGTTATCTCATTACTCTTTTATAAGTATGACTTTCCTATTATACAAGAAAAAGTAAAAAACTACGTTTTTCACTAAGAATCCCCCAAAGGGATTCATTTTTTTGATAAAATAAGTATAGTGATGAATATGAATAATAATGTTCCAAATATGACCCTTGAAAATTTTAAAGAATTCTATCTTCCTAACGCATATGATGAAAATATGTTTATGAGTGATGGTTCTTTAAACCCAAATTACAATAGTTTCAAAAAAACAGGTACTATTGCTTCTATTTTAGAAGACCATTGGGACTTGGTTTATCAAGAAAATAAAGATTTAATTGACAAATATAGACCTAATGCCAACATTGAATTTCAAAAAGTCATAGATTGTCATAACAAAAACTTAGGTTGTTCTGTTTTTGAATGTCCCAAATGCCACGATTTTATCTTTGTTGGTCACACCTGTAAATCTAGAACTTGTTCTTCTTGTGGTTATAAATATAAATTAGAACGGGTTGAAAACATTTTACAAACTGCTTATAAATGTCCACATAGACAAATCGTTTTTACTATCCCAAAAGAACTTAGAAAGTTTTTCTTTTTTCCTTTTGAAGAACGTATCTCTATTCTTTTTGATGCTGTAAATTTAACTCTTTATTCTATTCTTAGAGATAATTATAAATTTTCTAAATCTAAAAACAAAAAGAAAAAATATTCTTCTAATACTATCTTTACTCCCGGATTCTTTGCTTTTCTTCATACCTTTGGTCGTGACCTTAAATGGAACCCTCATATTCATGTCTTAATTGCTGAATTAAAACTTGGCTCCGATGGTTCTATTAAAAAATGGGATTATTTTAATTTTGATGCTTTATCCAAAAGATTTCAAAAAAATTTACTTGATTTATTATCTAAAAAATTAGGAGATGATTTCCCTAACTCTTTAAAACGTGATTTATTCTTAAATTATAAAAATGGATTTTATGTTTATGCTGAAAAGAAAAAATTTAATTCTCTTAAAGAAGGCATCGAATATGTTACTCGTTACTGTGGCAGATGTGCTATTAGTGAAAATAGAATTAAATCTTATGATGGAAAAAATGTTACTTTCTTCTATAATGCTCATGAAGATGAATCTTATCATGAAGTAACTGTTTCTGCTCGTGACTTCATCTTCATGCTTCTTCGTCATCTTATCCCAACTAACTTTAAAATTATTCGTTATTACGGTTTTTATAGAAAAAAACATAAACTTCATGATAAAATTATTTTGTTAATTGACAAAGCAAAATGCTCTGTCAGAAAACAATTTCTTAAACATGAAAATTCCATTTCTTTATTCTTCAAAAGAGAAATATACAATTGTCCTCATTGTAATATTAGAATGGAACATGTTGTTGAAATTATGTAAGGAGTTTTATGTATGGATATTGAAAAATTTGACTTTAATCGTTTTCCTATGAAGTTAAGTGGTAAAACAGTTATTTACATCTGTCCAAAATGCAAACACAAATTCGAATCCCCCATAGAAGCAGTTTTAGAGTTTGAAGAAGAAGACGAATGGAATGGTTTACCTATTTCTACTCCTCCTTATACGATTTGTTCTAAGTGTAATTTTGACAAATGCGTTCCCATGGATTATCACTCTAAAAGAGGGTTTCATTTCATTTATAACGAAGATTAATTTTCTATTTCTAGTTTTTTTAAATACTAAGCTTTGTATTTCTTTTTTGTATGTCTTAATTTCTTCGTTTACTATTTGCAAACGTTCTCTCATTACTCTTTTATAAGTATGACTTTCCTATTATACAAAAAAGAAGAAGTTTTTCTCCTTCTTTACTAGCAAATAACTATCCGCTTTCAGAAAAATACAGAATGTACGAGAGCTTATTTTTTAAATTAGCAAAGCCATTCTAATGTACAATCGCTAAGACAAGTGTCATAAAAACAACAATTTCTCATAAAAATTTTGAATCATTATAATTCACTATTTTGCTTTTTTTTGTATTCTTTGCAAGCGTTATCTAAATCTTCTAATAAATGGTCAATATCGTCCATATTGGAGGTGCGTACTCCACTAGCAAATTTATGCCCTCCCCCATTATATTTTTCAGCAATTTCATTTATAATAGG
>CAPZDM010000114.1 GCA_948745425.1 uncultured Clostridia bacterium | reverse complement strand
TCTTTGCTTCTTTCTCTGCCTTTTCTAAAGTATCAAACCATGCTGTTTCACTATCTCTTTTCTTGTTCTCTCTCATGAAATAGTATCTTACTTTGTATTCCTTTTTCCCTGTTTTGGGGTTTATTCTTTCTTTGTATGCCATTATAGACACCTCTCTTTCAGAGCCTATTCTACCCCATTCTAGCCCCAAAAGTCAACCCCAACCCCATAATTATTTTGGGGATAAAAAGAGCGGAAAACCTTGATTTTACTGGCTTTCCGCTAAAAAACTTACTCGAACTCAATCGTATTTTTTAAAATTTTTTCCTATATTTATACGGCTTTTATGCTTTTAAGTGGTATCAACCCCACTTTTTAACCCCAAAAGTCAAAATCGCCTACCAGTCTTTTACCATGTCCAATATGGACTCTTTATTCTTTGCTTTAGGAAGTAAAGAGGGGTTATATCTTTCGCAAAATGCCCTTTTTATCAATATAAAATTGATTCTTTCTTTTCCATTCTTATCAGCTTTTACATTGTCTTTAACAACTTGCTTAAACCACGCTTTATCCTTTGGAGCATATTCCAATATATATTTTATCATATCTTCTTTTGTAATTGATTTAAAATCTACATTGTTACATTCCTTATTTAGTTTTTCATGTGGAATAGGTTGTTTATCTGTTTTTTCTTTCTTAATCTCTTCTTCATTTATCTGTTCTTCTTTTTTTGCTTTTGTTGCCATACTTAAATACCTCTCTTTCTATTATCTGCTATTGCTATATAATACATTATCATATATTAAAAATAATTTCAACTACTTTTCTATTAGTCCTTTATAAATTCTATAATATCACATATATCACAATCAAGAATATTACATAGTGTGTTTAGAATACTTACTTTTACATTCTCATTTCTTTTCAATCGGGTAATTTGCGCTGGACTTATGCCATATTCATTTATTAATTTGTATTGTGAAATGTTTTTTTCTCTCATTACTTCCCATAGCTTATCAAATACAATCATTTTTTTATACCTCTCTTTCTATTTTCTACTTGAATAATAACCGCTAACGATATATACTTGAATTACCGCTAGCGGTTATGAAATCATTAAGACTATGAAAGAGAGGTATAAAGGAATGAAAAGAAAAGTTTTAATTGCTATAGTAGGGGCTATGTCTATTCTATTGGCGGCTTGTGGTAGTAGAGGAAAAGAGATAGAAATAGAATTAACATTAGATAATGTTAATGATTATATTGATTTTGTTTCTATTGAAAATAGTGAATGGATAATTGTAAATAAACAATATGAAAATAATATGGTTTATATAGATGATAATTTTGAAATTTATTATGAAGTTACATCATATATTACTGTAGAAGATGCTAAACAGGAAAAAATAAGCGGCACATCTAACATTCTTTCTTTTAACTCAATAATAGAAAGCATAGATAAACCAGTAATAACAGATGTAAGCGGTACAATAACATTTTATAACGGTGCAAAAGCATATTATGATAGTGATAAAAAGCAAAGAGTAGTAGAATATGGAAGTCATAAAAAAGAAACTATAAATAATAGAACAGAATATTTTAATGAATATCCATATTAAGTTAAAGAGAGGTATAATAAAATGATAGAAGAAAAGAAAATAATAGAAAGTAACCACAATAACATTATTACAATCGTTTCAATTTTCATAATGATTATTACATTCTGTATTTTATTATCTGATATGAAAAAGATAAATAGAATAAATGAAGTATTACAATATAGATTAAACTATTCACAATCAACAGAGGATTTACAAGAGATAACAGGAAATAATAAATATAGAGATAGTATCTATAATAGCAATAGAAAAATATCAGAGCAAAAGAAAGAAAAATATATTTACATCACAATAAATATTATATGTGTTATTGCTTTTATATGTGCACTAACATCTATTTTATTATCTGCAAATACTTCTTTAGTTGTGACAGATAAAAGGGTATATGGTACAATAGCACTAGGAAAAAGGGTAGATATACCATTAAAGGCTATTTCTTCAATCGGCACAGGCTTTTTACAATCTATAATAGTTTCCAGTTCATCAAGTAAAATTTGCTTTTACGGAATAGCAAACTATAAAGAGATACATACAGAAATAAGCAATTTGATATTATCAGACAATTAAGCAACAGGAAAGACAAGGCTATCTGTAAAAGGGTAGTCTTTTTTATTGCCTTTGGTATCTGATAGCAGATACTAGCAAGGTAAAAACAGAGTATACTTGAATTTTACAACCCAAAACCGCCCAAAGAATGTAAAATCAAACCCACTTTCTTATCTATTTTACATTTTGTAAAGAATATCATTGACTTTGTTTTTACTTTATGATATTATATATACATAAGAAATCATTAGAAAATATAAAGAGAGGTATAGAAAATGAAAATAGCTTATGTAAGAGTATCAACAGTAGAACAAAATGAACAAAGACAAGTAGTAGCTTTAGAAAAGCATGGTATAGAAAAATGGTATATAGAGAAAGTCAGCGGAAAAGATACTAATAGACCTAAATTAAAAGAAATGTTAGATTTTGCTAGAGATGGAGATACAATCTATATACATGATTTTAGTAGGCTTGCAAGAAGTACAAAAGATTTACTTGATATAGTAGAACAATTAAATAATAAAGGTATTCATTTAGTAAGCAATAAAGAGAATATAGACAGCAGTACACCAACAGGAAAGTTAATGCTTACTATGATAGGAGCAATAGCAGAATTTGAAAGACAAAACTTGTTAGAGCGTCAGAAAGAGGGAATAGCAATAGCAAAGGAACAAGGCAAGTTTAAAGGCGGTCAAGTGAAAAAGATTGATGATACTCTTTTTAATAGCCTGTTAGAGCAATACAATACAAGAGCAATCACTAAAAAAGAGTTTGCGGAAAAGCTGAATGTCAGCAGACCAACACTTGACAAGTTATTAAAGGATAGAGCGGAACAGGCGGTTTAATAGCCGCTTGACCGCCATCAAAACTATAAAAAAAGCGGATAGCGGAAACGAAAAAACAAAATACCATTTGGAGAGCGGACAGACCACCACTAGCCCACAATCGAGATTGTAAGAATATTTATCCTAGATTATACCCCCACTACCCTAGAAAGAGATTGTTATATATTGTCAATCTCTTTTTTATTTTTTCCTATTCTGCTAGAATTTTTTGGACATTTTAGGAAAACTGCTAATAGCTGATTTTTATATATCCATGAAAGAAATTAAGACAACAAAAGAAAGGATATATAAAACACTATGAAACAGATAGGAACACCATATAAGGACTATTATTATTTTGATAACCTAAAAGTATATAATAGTTTAACAAAAAGGTATTTAAGAATGAATAACAATATGTTTACACTTGTCAATGAAGAAGATAAACGAGTAAAAGCAACGCTTAAAGAATTGTATTATAAAGTAAATAACAATGTATATTGTGTTGATAAAATACCAAACTTACAAGGTGAACAATGGAAAGAAATAGAAAACAGTGGCGGTAATTACTTTATTTCCAACATGGGAAGAATAAAGAGTTATAAGGGATATAACGCTAAAA
>CAPZDM010000113.1 GCA_948745425.1 uncultured Clostridia bacterium | reverse complement strand
ATAAAAAACTGTCCAACTTTCGTGGGGCACTTCAATAAGACGTGACCCATACAAAAGAAACACAAGAATTGAAAGGCAATTTGGTAATAAATACTCAAAAGAAAATATATACAAGAGAATATTAGAAACACAACCATTATTCCCTTACTCCTCTAATCCTATGGTACTAAGCACTAGAATTTATGAAAATTATAATAAACAAAAAGAAAAGCATTATCAAAATAAAGGCTCTATTGCCTATCTTATATATCAATATGAGAAATTATTCGGCATCAATACAAAAAGTGTCTTAAAATCGGATACAACAAGAATAACACCAGAACTAATAGCTGAGATTAAGAAAATGGATGAGTATTCTAATCAAGCAAGATTTTTAACAAGAAATAATATAAATACAAGTCAAGACTTATTAGAATTTGAAAAGTTAGCTTATGAAAGAGTAAATCCATTAAAAAGTAAAAGAGAAAATCTTTGGAAGAAGCATAAAAGAGCCAAAACAAATGAAGAAAAGCAAGCAATAGAAAATGAAATTATAGAAATTTCAAAGCAAATTACTCCACTGGCAAAAGAGATAAGACTTTGTAATAATATAGTGCAAAGAGTAGACAAAATTAGGCAAGTTCAATTATACGAGCAAATAGAACAAGAAAAAGAACAATTTGAGAAAGAACAGGAAAAGAATAAAAAAGACAAAAACAAAACAAGGTAAAAATTTCTTGCTTTGCTCATTTTAAAAAAATATAAAACAAATATTCGTAAAACACCTTGTAATTTATAGAGAATTATAATAAAATAAGACATATTAGGAAATGGAGATGATTTTCAATGAATAAACTAGAAAGAAATGAAAATTATAATAATAAAACCTTTGAAGATATAAAACACATTGATGAAAATGGAATTGAATTTTGGTATGCTAGAGAACTAATGCCTATTTTGCAATATTCAAATTGGCAGAATTTTGAAAAGATAATTGATAAAGCTAAAATATCTTGCCAAAATAGTGATATTAGTGCATTTGAACATTTTATTGATGTCAATAAAACGATAAAAATGCCTAAAGGAGCTCAAAAAACAATTATAGATTATGAATTAACTCGTTATGCTTGCTATTTAATAGCACAAAATGGAGATTCAAGAAAAAAGGTTATTGCTCTTGCACAAACATACTTTGCAGTACAAACTAGAAAGCAAGAGATTAGTGAAAAAGAATATAGTGAATTAACAGAAGATGAAAAAAGATTTTATCAAAGGAATTTAACTAGAAAAGGAAATTACTCACTTAATCAAACTGCCAAAAATGCAGGCGTAAAAAATTTTGATAGATTTCATAATTCAGGTTATAAAGGTTTATACAATGGCGAAACAGCTGATGATATTGCTAAAAGAAAAGGATTAAGATATAGAGAAGATATTTTAGATAATATGGGAAGTGAAGAACTTGCAGCAAATCTTTTTCGTATTACACAAACTGAATCAAGATTAAAAAAGGATAATATTTGTAGTGAAAAAGAAGCTAATAAAACGCATTATAATATTGGCAAAAATATAAGAGAAGTAATTGCCAAAAATGGTGGTACTATGCCAGAAGAATTACCTACACCTAAAAAGAGTTTGAAACAATTAGAAAAAGAAAGTAAAAAGAGCTTGAAAAAAAGATAAATATATATATAGTTAAAAGATAAGTAAAGGTTTAGACTGTCACAAAAGTATTAGCAAAAACTTATCTAACATCTTTACTTTTTATGTAAATTATGGTATACTGTTAATACTTGCGTAAAAGCAACTGTACAAATAATTTCAATTCAATTTTGAAAGGAGAACTTAAAAATGTCTAACAAGGAACGGATTTATCAAGCTTTAAAGGAGAAGAACTACTTTGAGTCTGGAAAAAAAGATTCACTTGAAGTTCTTGAAAAAGCAACTCATCTCGAAGATGTCATCATTCAAGTAGAAAGAAACTGCAATGTTAATAATCTCCTTTTTCAGTACGACCCTGTGACTCAAAAACTTTGTCGTGTTACACCTAGGCAGGAGGATGTGGATTTGCTGAATCGAGAAGCTCACTATGATGTACATCCCGAATGCAAGAAAAGGAAGTGCTTGAGTAAAGCCATCAGCATTACTGATTTCTTAAAGTTTCCTTTATACTGTTTCAACCTAATAATAGATAAATATCAAAAAAAGAATTAGTTACCTTTTAGAAATAGACTTATCTTTTATCTAAAATTTTTCATCTATCTATTGTAAAATTTATTGTTTTATGTTACATTAAATATAGTCAAAAACAAATTTGCAGATATAATGTTTGCAAACTATTGATATAACTATAATTAAGAGTTGAAAATAGATATTTTTTGTCCTAATTATTTCGCAAACGTGTCTAGTTAGGGCACCAGTATGGATGTTTTTATGGGATTTAGCGTTACATAAGAACATTTTTTATTTTATGCTGATAATTATAATTTAGCTTAAGTATTTTACATTTACACCTTTTCTTGTATTTGCTGATACATCTGCGTTATATAGTTTTATTTGTATAAAGTTACTCCTGTATTACATATAGGGAGTGTCGTGGCTGTCGCTTTGCGACGCCACATTCCTATATATTTACATACATTTTAAAAATTTTCTAATGTGATATTTGATTTTTCTTTTTTATTCATATATAATATCTAAAAATGTTAGATATTATAAGAAATTGGAGAATATAGTTATGAATATAGAAAAAATAATAACAGATAGTTTAGTTAATTTTGATGGTAAAGTAGCAGTATTCTATGACGACTTAAACGGTAAAGTAGTAAAAATAAATGAGAAAGAAAAATATAATGCTGCAAGCTGTATAAAAATATTTATTATAATTGAATTATTTAATGAAATATACAATGGAATAATAGATAGAGAAACAGAACTTACATATTTAGATAATCACTATGTAAATGGCAGTGGAGTAATGAGATATTTATCTAAAGGCATAAAACTTCCTATTCTTGATATTGCAACTTTAATGATGATAATAAGCGACAATGTAGCAACTAATATGTTAATTGATTTTCTAGGAATAGATAAAATAAATAAAGCAATAAAGAGTATCGGTTGTAAGGATACTAATTTATATAGTAGATTTAAGTCAGTAGAAGATGAAGTATTTTCAGAAACTACAGCTTATGATTATTATTTAGTATGGAAAAAACTAAATAATTATGAATTATTTAACAAAGACATAACACAAGAAATAATTGATATTATAAAAAATCAAAAATATCATGAAATGGTTGGAGATGGAATAGACAAAGTTTATAAAGAAGTAGAAAATCCAATTGTAAATTATATAGTTACTAAAAGTGGAAAATATCAATCCGTTAGAAATGATGGAGGTATCGTATCAACTAAATATGGAAATTATATTCTAACAATTTTGATTAAAGATTTTAAAGATAAAGATTATAGAAATGATGAATATGTATATAGTCAAGGCAAAAAGATTAGTAATATCATTTTTAATGAATTTATAAGAAAATTTCCAATTTTGTAATAAATATAGATTATATGAGTTAAATAATCTGGGGAAAAATAGAAAGAAAATTTTAAGAAAATAT
>CAPZDM010000112.1 GCA_948745425.1 uncultured Clostridia bacterium | reverse complement strand
TTTCTTCCTCTTCCTCCTTACCACATCCTCTCACCAGCCTTTTTACATACTTTTTGGCTGTGTCACAGAGTATGACTGATGGCAACAAATTGAGTAAATATATAGACAATTTTAATGTTGAAAGTGGAATTTAGGAAGAAAAAGAGTCAAAAATTGAAAAATGTATATTATACACTAAAATGAATATTTATAAATTTATACTCAATAAAAAAGAACTGTTTACAAGTATCAACAAGTAAGCAGTTCTTTATTTATCTGTATCTTTGTAATGAGTAGCAATATCTTCAATGTTGCAATCTAAGATATTACAAAGCATGTCTATAGTGTTCATATTAACGCCTTGATTGTATTTTAGACGAAACAAAAGAGATTTACTAATATTGTATTTATGAGTAAGTGTATATTTTGTTACACCCTTTTGTTTCATAGTTTCCCATAACTTGTCATATTTAATCATGAAATCACCTAATCACTTGAATAATTCTTATTTTACAGCTATACTTATTATGTACAAAGGTTCTGTTTTTAGAACCCCAAACAAAAAGAAGGAGGTTAAGAATGAGAAAAAGAGTGTTAGTGGTGATGTTTATGTTATTGTTAGGGACAGCATGTAAGCACGAGGAACAGACAGAAAGAGACTACATAGTAGAAGCAATAGAAGAGACTGATACAATAGAACAGATAGAGGAAACACAAGAGACAAGGGAGTTTGATTTTTATAATTCAATGATATTTCAGAATGGAGACACAAAAGAGGTTTATATGAATGCGATAATCAATATAAAAGATTATGAGTTAGAATCAATGTTTGAAAGAGTAAAAGAAGAATATATTAAATTGAATGGAAAAGCTGATTCATTGACATTAAGATTATATACAAGTAAAGAAGCAATAAGAGAAGGCGATTGTTTAGGAGAAAAGATTTATAAGAATTAGAGTTATTTTAGAAGTCAAATAAATTCAATGTTTATATTGTTTTTGTGCTGTTTAAATGTATGTAAATCAAGTATGCTAAATGTAAAAGTGTCATACCTAAGTATGGAGTATGCAAGAAACTTTATACTTAGGTATTTTTATGAAATTAGGTACTTCCTAATTTTAAGAATTTAGTATATAATATATATATCAAAGCTAAGGAGAAGTTATGGTATGGAAATTACAGAGAATAGAATAAATAATTTAGTTTTAATGGATTCCTTGGAATATTCAGTTGATATTGGATTGTGTACTAAGTTGTGTAAGGAAACTTTAGAGGAAGCACATAATAACAATCAAAATAAAGAAGTTGCAATTTTTTATAATTATATTTCTGGAAAGAGTCATATAGAATATGGGGAAGAAAATAGAGTACAGTTTTTAATTGAAGATATTTGTAATAAAATAATTAATAAGGATGATGGTTGTTCTTGTTTTATAGTATTTCATAATCATCCTAATAATTCATGTTTTTCATTAGAGGATATTAAAAGTTTTTTAAAACATGATGAAATTTTCGATATGTTTGTAATTGGAAATGAAATAAATATTTTTTATATGACTAAAGGAATGGATTTTGATGTATGTAAATTGAATTTGAAATTAAAAGATGCATGTAATAGATATAATAATGAAATAGATAGGGTAGACTATTTTTTTAAAAGTTTATCTAGTTCTGAAATCAAGTATGGAAAGGTAGGCAAATAGATATGGGTGGTTATTTAAATAGATTTTTGGGTATGAACAAAGAAGAACAGATAGCATGGAGAATGGAGCAAGATAGAATACAAAAAGCTCGTAAAGAGTTAGGTTTACATATAAGTTATTTTGATAGTGGGTTTGATTATGAGTCTTGTACACAAGAGGAAAAAGAAGCATATACTAATGATTTTATTCTACTTTTGGAAGCAGATATATTGATTTGTCAGAATATCAATCTATCTGATGACTATAAGCAGCAAGTAAAATCAGCACAGCAAAGAATGAATGATAGGTATAATATAACTGAGTGAATATATCTATGCTAAGTATATGTGTATAATATATTTATTTTCACAATAAGAACTTACAATTTTATTAAGAGTGTTAGAAAATGGAGGACATATGGTAAAATAGAAATAGATTTTTAGTTTTAAGGAAGTGGTTTTAAATGAATCAGTTATCGAAAGAGGAGTTACTAAATCAGTTATTAGGTTTAAACAGTTCAGATTTATTAGAGATAAAAAGTACACTAGAAATAATGGAGAAGCATAAAATTTCAAGTGATACTATTAAAAGTAAAGCTATTCATTCTAAAGATACTAATACTAAAAACACAACTAAAATAAAGACAAAATCTGATATAGAGAAACAAAAAAGAGAACTAGAAAAATCAGTAATAGATTTAAGACAAAACAGTGTAGAAGAAGCAAGGTTTTCTGAGGGTATATCATGTATCAACTGTGGATGTGTAGATAGTATTGTAAAGAATGGAAGAAGAAAGAATGGACAACAAAAGTATAAGTGTAAGAATTGTGGACATTATTTCACTGAAGCAAAAGATTCTTTTATATCTGGAACACATAAAAGTATAGCAGTATGGGAGACATATATCTGGTGTATGAATGAAGGCTATACAGTAAGGAAGTCTGCTGAAAAATGTGGGATACATAGAAATACAGCATGGATATGGAGACATAAAGTGTTAAATGCTTTAAGAGAAAAAGAGGAAGTAATGTTAGGTGGAATAGTAGAAGCAGATGATACATTTTTCTTGTTATCATATAAGGGGAATCATAAGAATAGAGGTGATTTTTATGACTTATATGGAAGGGAAGCAAGAAAAAGGGGTGGAGAAAATAGTGTACGTGGATTATCAAATGAGCAAGCGTGTGTAGCATGTGGAGTAGACAGAGGATATCATTCATATTCAAAGGTAGCTGGAACAGCAGCATTAACTTCTAAAAAGGTCAAAGAAGTGTTTACTGGTGTAATACAAGGTGAATCAGTCTTATGTGTAGATGGGGTAACATCATATAGAAAGTTTGCAAAAGAGAATCAATTACAATTAGAGAATATAGAAGCAGAGAAGAAAAAGAAGGGAGTCTATCACTTAAATAATGTGAATTCATTTCATAGTATCATAAAAGACTTTATAAGGAATTATAAGGGAGTATCAACAAAGTATCTGAATAACTATCTAATGTGGTGTAATTGGTTAAAGAGAAAGAAAATGGAAGATAGTTTAAGAATAGAAATAATGTTAAGTACAGCACTGTCAAAAATAGGTTCAATCAGCTATAGAGATGTAGTCTTAGGAACATTAGAGAATGTAAAAATAAGAGGGATAGCATAGAAAAAGAGAATCAAATATTTTTAATCAAAACTAGGAGTAAAACACTTGTAGTTTTGTTGTTATGTTTAGGTAAGATATATATAGTGATAAAAGTTTATAAATATACAAAAATAGTAGTAAACCAAAAAGTAAAAGAAAGAGAGGAAAAGGCTATGTCAGAGTCAAAATTGTTTATAAAGTCAAGAAATAAAAGGACTTATCAGAAAACAATTTTCATCAGTCATACTCTGTGACACAGCCTACTTTTTTATGTGAAATTCATCCAATACAAATGTCCCTCCCAGCATTTCCACTC
>CAPZDM010000111.1 GCA_948745425.1 uncultured Clostridia bacterium | reverse complement strand
CTGAGTATATTGGGTTAATAGTATAAAAAGCAAATTGTTTTGAAACCCATATTTTTCAAATTTATTTAAAGGATGCGAAAAAAATATGCCACTAAATAAGGAACAATTTCTTAATCAATTTACACGTCAGGCACTAGATGAAAGAATATCACTTTTTGTTGGTGCTGGTACTTCTGCCAATGTAGGATATCCAACATGGCACAATCTTTTTAAGCCATTAGCCAGGGAACTTGGAACTACGTTGGATGAATCAACGAATTACTATAGACTTGCACAATATTACTCTAATCAATTTGGACAAGCTGAATTACGAAAACGAATTAATGACATTATAAATAAAAATGATTTTCACAGCCCATTAATTAATGAACTTATAGATGTTGGTTTTACGAATATATGGACTACGAATTTTGATAACGTCATAGAACTCAATTACAAAAATCGTAATATTTTGATTAATAAGGTTTTTAAAGATACGGATTTATCTAATGTAGAACTCAATAAGCGAATCAATATTTATAAAATGAATGGAGATATAACAAATCCTGAAGGTATTGTCGCCACGCAAAAAGATTATGAAGAATATTCAGACAGTCATCGCATGATGTTGATGTTTTTTAAAAGAGAATTAATTTCTAGCACTTTTTTGTTTATTGGATATAGCTTTACAGATTATCTGGCAATGGATTGTTTGAGTGAAATTGCAAGATATTTAGGAGATGCCGCACCATATCATTATACAATAATGAAAAATGATAAATGTAACCCATATTTCAATCACTTCATCGATGATTTAGAACGTAGATATCATATTCGTGTTCTTCTTGTAAATGAGTATGAGGATGTATTTTCTGTAATAAGTGAATTGAATAGAAGAATACGCAATAAAAGGGTTTTTATTTCGGGAGCTTTCCGTTCTTTCGAAGAAAAAATTGAGGAGTATTCTCATAATCTATCTCGCAGTATAACATCACACCTTTTATCTAATGATTATCGTATTGTAAACGGAATAGGTAGACATTTTGGGACACATATTATCGGATATGCTAATGAGTATCTTGCAAAAAAAGGGATTAAAGATAAGGAAAAGTATATTATTGTAAGACCTTTTGTTGGTTTAGGAGAAAAATCCTTAGAAGATAAAAAAAGAATGCGAGAGGAAGTTATTGGAGGATGCGGTTCAGTAATATTTGTCTTTGGGGACTACAATCAACATTTTCCCAATCCTAATAGTGGAGTTGAAGAAGAATTTGAAATTTCACTAAAGAATCATAAAAATATTATACCTATAGCGTACCCAGGGATGCGCTCTGAATTGATATGGAACAAGATGAAAAGCAACATAACTAAGTATCCATATTTGGAGAAAAGTATTGATTTACTTACTTCCAAATACGATACAGAAGAGCTTGCAAAGATAATCATTTATATCTTAGATTCTGTGCAAGATATATAGTAATATTCGATTAATATACATAATGAGTTTTCTAACAACCATAACTCTCTATAATCTATTGCTAAATTAAGAAGAGTTTCGGTAAATAATCTTTCAAATACTTTATAAGGTACTTCGCACAGCTGGTTTATAGCGAAGACGTTTGATTCAGTAATTATAAGATATGTAGCATAAAGTAAAGTAACTCTGCTATTAAGATTTTCATTATCAATTTTAGTGTATCTATCTAATAAAGAATAAACTACGTTTGGAAGAGGCAGGTTACTACTTATTATTTCCTTGATTGTTCTATATTTGCAATTTTTTAATATATCTTGTGTAATTTTGCAAGCAATATGATTGCATATTTCTAAGGTGCCAGAGGTGCGATTAACTTCCTTAAAAATTAAATTATTTATCCATTTAAATTGGGGTGGAATGTCGCAAGGCCTCAATTCATACAATATGGGAAAAATAGTAACTTTTCTTTCATAGTATCTTGATTCGAGTATTTTTATTTCTTCTGTTGCACATAAAGAGTCTATGGTATTTGAGGATAAGATAATTAATGCATATTCACATGTTCCAGCACCTTCCTCAATATTTTTTTTAATGCGATTATCTCCCATAATCATTTCATATCTGTCGTACCAAACATCAACACCATAGTTTTTTAAATGGTAGACAATAGGCTGTACTATATCATAACGATCTTTTGCAGAAAAACATATAAACAGTTTTTTTGAAAAATTTTTCATATTTACCCCTAAAAATCAAAAGCTTTTTTGTTGATTTAAATGTTGATTTATCCAAGATGCCACCCCATTGTTATCATTTGTTTCCGTAACATAATTAGCAATTTTTTTTAGCTTAGGAATAGCATTGCCCATGGCTACACTTGTACCAACAGTTTTCATCATATCAATATCGTTTATGTCATTACCAAAAGCTATCATCTGAGTAAGAGGTATTTCAAAATATTCGGATGCTTTTTTTGTAACCCTTCCTTTATTAGCACTTTTATGAACAATAATAGCATCTCCAAATGTTGTATGATAGAAACTGCTTTCAGGAATCATGTAATGCTGCAATGGGATAGACGTAAGGGATTTTGATTCCAACCGAATACGCTGGACATCACATTCAGGTAATTTATTTAGACTGCACGTTTTTCTGTTTCCTGACTCCATGTGGCATATAATGTTATAAATACTTAAAAAATTCCATGGTTCCAGATGTACATCCATTAATATTTCAGGAAAATCATCATTCAGTCTTTGTAACATTGAAGAAACTTGTGCATATGGTAATATATTGCTCTCTATTAGACGATTTTCAGCATATATTTCAGCCCCATTATAGAAAGCTACAAAATCATACGGTAATTTATCCAAAAGACAAATATTTTTCTTTGATCTCGAACGTGCAGTAATAAAACCTATATGATATCCCTTTTGTTTGCAAGTTTCTATTGCATTTACTGTTACTGGAGAAATAACGTTATTAGAAGTTAATAATGTCCCATCTAAATCGAAAAGAATCATATTCTTAATTCGCCTCAATGTGCAAAAATGAATAAGTAAATGTTATATATATTCTTGATTATTTGCATTATAAGGAATACATATCGTATTCAATATTTTTAATACAGAAGAATATACTTTATCTACATTTTGATTAGCATCTATTTTTAAAATAGTATAGGTCTCATTGGGAATCATGGTTTCATACCCCTCTTTTTTTAAAATTAGAGATTCTCTGTTTTCGCTATAGTGAGGTCTCTTTCCAATTCTTTTACTTCTTTCTAATATCCTTTGAAAAGCAATATCAATGTCTGCATCAAAATAAATTCCTAAATCAGGAATAGGCATACATTCTAAAGCTTTTGATAAACAATTATATGATGGTTCGAGAAAGAGATTTGTAAACAACTTGATGCATATAACATACCTATCAAGGATCACATTCTTACCATTATCCAGAATTGGCAATATCATATCAAACATCTTATAGATTACACTTCCAATATGAAGAACATGTTTAAATTCATGTGAAAAATAATCTCCCCTAAAAAAATGCAATTTTCTTTCCGCTTGATATAATTCTTCTTCAAATACAGCATTTTTCAAACAAGATGTACAAATAGTATTATCTAATCCATTATTTCCCAACATTTTTAAAATAGTAGATTTTCCGCTTCCATCTATTCCAAACAAAAAGATTAGTTTTCCTCTCATTTCTTTTCCTTCGTTTATTAATTTGCAGATTATAAAGTTTCTGTTTCGT
>CAPZDM010000110.1 GCA_948745425.1 uncultured Clostridia bacterium | reverse complement strand
ATTTTTATTAATTATTTTAAGTATTTTTTCGGTTATTTTTTTATTTTCCTAAAAAATACCGAAACTTAAATTTGTTTTTGATTGAAATTTACATAAACTTATGATATACTATTATTGTTTTTTATAATCAGACAAGTTCTGATCTAATTATTGTTTTCCCTTTATGGGTTGATCTTATAAAAATATTATTTTTAGGAGGTAATTAATAATGAAAGAAAGAAAGAAAGAGAAACGGTATTTTGCAGATTGGATTGATGAAAATAATCCTTCTAAATATGAATATTCTGTAATACTAATAATTATTATATTGCCTTTTATAATTAGTGTTATTATTAATTATAAAATGGATATGAGTGAATGTTCTTATGCTATGGATTCTTATCCTGTTGATACATGCAAGTATCTCAAAGAAATCGGTACAACGACTATAAAGGATGGATACATAGATACATCCCTTTTACCTAATGATGTACTAAAATATAACATTTCCTATAATAAGTATTCAGAAAATACTATATATACTTATTCTTTAGACGTTAATAATAATCTGAGATTTATTCCAACTCCACAGATGACTATTACTTTATCTAATGAATATGAAATATTATCTGAAGATTCTGAATATTCGTCTAAAGAAAAATATGTCAATTCTATAAAAACATCAATATATGTGGATACATTTATTATGGGATTTTGTTTTGGGATTTTTGTAGTTTTGTCATATCTAATAATTGGTTTTATTGCATATCAAATATCCAAAGCACATAAGAAAAGAGATTCCGAAAAGGATACTGCTGAAAAGAATGCCTCAAGTGATGTTAATTAAAATCTTTCATTATGAAAATGGTGTAGGAGTCATTCCTACACTATTTTTGTATATATAAGTTCCTATTCCTCTAATATGCAGATATCTCTACATTTATATCTTCTAATATCTAAACGTTAATTTCTAATCTAAAATATATTTTTAAAATTCAAGCTATACTTATCTTCTATATGTTCTAATATATATGCACATTTATCTAATTCCCCTATTGCCTGACTATATTCATCTGAATTTACATTACTATCTATTCCAACTATATACAAATGTACTTTTTCTAATTCATCATGTTCTATATAATAGGCTAATTTTTCATATCTTTCTTCCCAATTATTTTTTAAATTTATAATTTTTTCATTAATTGAACTTATATCTTTTTCTTCTTTTATGTCTTCCTTTATATTGCTTAATTCAATTTTTAAACTTTCTACACTTTCTTTGGTGTAGTTTATTGTTATTATATTCAAGATTACTACTGCAATGACTATGACACAACAGATTATTACTTCTTTTTTCATTTAATGTTATTCCTCCTTTACTTTTTGTCCTTCTTTTGGCAAAATATTTGTCCTTTTCCATCTAATGTTACTATTAGTGCTTCTTCTGGATTGAATCCAAATTTCTTTACTGATTTTTTTAGCCACTCATAATTTTTGCCTATTTTTTGTAGATTATCTCTCATAATAACTCCATCTATTACTAAGTCATAAGATATTCCTTCATAATCTGGCATTATGTTAAAATCTTCTGGTATTGTATTTCTTTTATTAGGTTTTTGAATTACTGTTAGTTGTCCACTTGTTTCTAATATTGCATATTCTACATCTCCTATGTTATTTATATTATTTCCCCTTAACCTTTCTTCTAATTCATTTATAGTAAATCTTTCTCTTTTTAACATTTGCTCATCTATTTTTCCTCTATATATAAGTATTGTTGGTTTTCCACATACAATTTCTCTTATTTTAATACTTTTCATGTTTATCATAGAAATAATTAAATGCATTATAAGTAAAGCTAGAATTGGAATAATTCCACTCCAAATTGGAATTCCTGCTTCTGTCATTGGTATTGATGCTAAGTCTGCAATCATAATTGCTATTACTAATTCAAACGGTTGTAGCTGACCTATCTCTCTTTTGCCCATTAATCTCATTACAATTAAAATAATTATATATAAAATAATTGATCTAACAAATGTAATTAACATGTTTTCTCCTTTAAAATTCTATTTTTGTATTATCTTTTCCATTTTATTTTAGATTTATTCTATGAACTTTTAAAAATGAGTTTCTGCAATTCGAAAATTTTCCAATTTATTCCACATTAATATTACATCTAACTTTATTTATATTGGAATAATTTTTCTTCTGTATAAAAAATATTTTTAAGTAAATAATATAAATGAGAAATTTTATTTCTCGTTTTATGAATTCGATTTTTTTAGGAGGTAAACTAAATGGATAATAGTCGTGTAGATAATAATACTCAAAGTGGTGCAAGTACAGTTTGGCAAATCGTTGGTAGACTAGTTGTTGCCACTATAGTTCTTGGAATTACTGCATTTTTTACACCTGGTTTCTCTATTAATAATATATGGTCATTAGGTATAGCTGCAATAGTTTTAACAGTTATGGACTATCTAATAGTTAAATTTACTGGGTTACATGCAAGCCCTTTTGGTAAAGGTTTTGTAGGATTTATCCTAGCTGCAGTAACTTTATATTTAACTCAGTTCTTTGTAGCTGGTTATTCAATTTCTTGGATAGCTGCTATAATAGGTGCTTTAATATATGGAGTAGTTGATTATTTAATTCCTGGTGAACAACAGATGTAATAAAAACATCCTCAGTATAACTGAGGATGTTTTATATTTTTATTAATGTTTTCTGTCTGATACGTCTTTATCTATTTCTTTGCTCTTTTTTACAACTTCTGAGGTAACTCCATTTTTGTCATCACAACATGCATCTGGTGATTCTGGCTTTGTTGGATATTTTGGACTTGTATTTATTCCTAATGCATTTCCTATCCCTAACATTTCTGTTGTTAGTCCTAGTCCTGTTGCAGCACTTGCAAGTTCTGTTGGCATAAATATTTTTGTTGCTCTTCCATCACTTATTGCTTTTAGTGCATCTAGTTTCTTTAATGTTAAAACTCCCTCATCTGCATTTGCTCTTTTTAACATTTCTATACCTTCTGATTCTGCTTCATATACAAGTCTTATTGATTCAGCTTTACCTTTTGCTAATGCTATTTCTGAGTCTCTTTCTGCTTCTGCTGCTAGTATTTTTGCTTGTTTATCTCCTTCTGCACGTGATACTACAGATTCTTTATGTGCTTCTGCTTCTAATAATGTTTGACGTTTTTCACGTTCTGCTTTCATTTGTTTTTCCATTGCTTGTTGTATTTCTTTTGGTGGAATTATGTTTTTAAGTTCTATACGATTAACTCTAATTCCCCAAGGATCTGTTGCTAAGTCAATTATCTCTCTCATTTTATTGTTTATTAAATCTCTAGATGTTAATGTTTGGTCTAATTCTAAATCACCTATTATATTACGTAATGTAGTTGCTGTAAGATTTGCTAATGCCATTATTGGATTTTCAACTCCATATGTAAATAGTTTTGCATCGAAAATTGTATAATATACTACTGTATCAATTTGCATTGTGACATTATCTTTTGTAATAACTGGTTGTGGTGGAAAGTCTGCAACCTGCTCTTTTTTTGATACTACATTTGCTACTCTTTCTATTAGTGGAATTTTAAAGTGTAAACCATTATTCCATGTTTGTTTATAGCTTCCTAGAAATTCTATTACATAGTTTTTTGCTTGCGGAACTATTCTAATACAACTACATAGAATTATAATGATAATTATTATTAATATAATCCATCCCATTTTTATTTCCTCCTTAAAATAAATTTACTACATTATTATACCATATTTAACATTTTTCTACAATATTTTACATAATAAAGTATGAGTTTTTTTCGCTGGGGAATCCCATAGATTTCAATATTTTTAAGCTC
>CAPZDM010000109.1 GCA_948745425.1 uncultured Clostridia bacterium | reverse complement strand
AAAATGCAAAATCAGATATAATAAAATTCAATAAAGAAAAACAGATACAGAATAACTATATTGATAACTTGAATCAATCAAAAAAGGTAGCACAAAAGTTGTACATATCTTACATTGAAGAAAAAATGAAAGTAGCGAAACAATATTTAAAGGATGTAGATATAAAGTTTTATTCAGTTCTAAAAGGAACTGGAGAAATTAAAGAGGATTTTCTTATAACTTATAAGGGTACTCCCCTATCTGATTTATCTAAGTCTGAAACAATCGCAACAGCTTTGGAATTTGCTAATATGTTCAATAAAATTACTAAGGTTAACTCCCCTATTTTCATTGATGACTATGAAAGTTATGCTGATTATGACTTTATAAAAGAATATTCTAATAATACTCAACTCATTGTCGCAAAAGTAGAAAAAGGTAACTTATTGAAAATTACAGACTATAACAATTTAGATAGCTATTCTGTAATTAATCATATAATAAAAGGTGCAAAAACAATAAATACATATACAAGTGTAGCCAATAATATTCAAAAGGCTGCATAATTGGAAAAGGCAGATTTATTCTGTCTTTTTCTTATTAAATATAAAAAATGGAGGTAAAAATGTATGCAGAAAGACTAAAGGATTTTACCAAACTATATAATGAATTATCAAATGTATATGGTAATGCAAATGTTTTTATTGACTTTGTAAAAATGTGTGCAATATCAATATATAACTCTTTTGCTAAGAATAAAGAAATGGAACAATTATACTTAAATACTATCAATTCTTATAGAGAAGAACATCAGCAATTATTTTGTAAAATGTTTGGTGAATTAATTATGATGTACGAAGATTGTAAGGAAATTACAGATATTCTAGGACCTTTTTATGAAAAAGAACATCTAGGCAATAGTCATCTAGGTCAGTTTTTTACACCTACGCATATATCAGATCTTATGGCTGAAATATCATTAGAAGATGACCAAACACTAAAAAATATTATTGAACAAAGAGGTTTTATTTCAATGACTGAACCTACTTGTGGAGCTGGTGGCATGATTTTATCTCTCGCTAAAGCCTTACAAAAAAGAAATATAAATTATCAACAAGATTTACTAGTAGAAGCAACTGATATTTCTGATGTCTGTGCATATATGACATATATTCAATTATCTTTATATGGAATACCAGCAATAGTATATTGTGGAGATACTTTATCTCAAAATATTCGCTTTAGGCTAGAAACTCCCTTATTCTTTATTCAATATTGGAAATTTAAAAAGTTTTATATGCAAAGTAATGAAGAAAAAAAGCAAGAGCAAGAGCAATTACAACAAAATGAAAGCAAAATTATTATTGAAAAGCCAATAGAAAATGAAAATTTATTTAATGAAATTACTATAAAAGGAAATTGCCAAATTTCTTTATGGTAATAAAAGAAAGGAAAATACATATGAAAATTAAGGTTTTATTAGTTATACCAGGAAAAGAAGTTCAAACTGTAAAAATTCCTGCTAGTATAAAATTTATAAAAGCATTTATAGGAAATGAACTATATAGAATAAAGTTAAACGAACATACTGTGCTTATAGCAAATAGAAATGCTAAATTAGATGAATTTAATAGATTTTTAGGAGGAAACATTATACTTGGGACATTCTTAATTGTATCTATTAAAAATAAGCATAGAGTATCAATGAAAAAGAAAGATATAAGAATTTTTAGTAATATGTTCAAATTGCGAAAACACCAAAGAAAAATAGATATTTATAAAAATGAATATCTTATGGAGTATTACTTAAATCAAAGAAAAATTCAAGAAAGAAATGCTGAAAGTAATAAAAGAGAAATCTTTAAGATAGCATCATAAAAGAAAGGATGAAAAAATTATGAATTGTAAAACATTTAAATATAAAAAATATGGAGACTGTTATTTTAATGTAGGAAACTATATGAATAATAAACAGTCTATGTCAATTAGCATTATTAGTAAGGATGGTGAAAGCATTGCTACTGCTACAGTAAATATGAGCGATTATTTATATGAGCCAGATACTGCTACTATAAAAAATTATTCTGAAAATGCAGGTATGACAAAGTTTTTAGAAAAGCTTGGAGTTATTGAAGAAATATATTCTAGAGCAAAGTGTAATCCTTATGCTTCAAAAAATGAAACAATAGATTATTGCCTTATTAATATAGATAAACTAAAGGAATATGCAAATATATTTAATTATAAATGGAGTATTTAAGATAGAAAGGAATGAATTTATTATGAATAAAACAATATTATTAGGAAGACTTACAAAAGACCCAGATATAAGATATTCTCAAGCAACTAATATGATGGTTGCAAATTTTACATTAGCTGTAAATAGAAAATATGTTAAACCTGGAGAAGAAAGGCAAGCAGACTTTATAAATATAGTTACATATTCTAAACTTGCCGAATTTGTACAGAAATATTTAAAACAAGGATTACAAATACTTGTTAGTGGCAGACTTCAAAATCGTTCTTGGGATGATAGTAATGGTCAAAAACGATATATAACAGAAGTTATTGCTGAAGAAATTGATTTTGCTGATAGTCCAAAAAAGACCGATGATAGCAATACTAATACTACTTTTAACAATAATACACCTTTAGAAGATGACAACAACTTTGTACCAGAACCTGATGATTTGCCATTTTAATAAAAAAAGGAGGTCTCGTTATGAAATTAACAGGGAAAGAAAATGCAAGTTTATGTATTGAAGAAAATGGAAAACCTTATCTTACTATTTCACAACTTAATTGGAAGCAATTATTAAATACTGTAATTATAGACAAAATCTGTAGTGAATTGAAAAATAATAATGCAGTTAAGAAATTTGTTACTAGATACATAATGATTGATAAAATGAAAATATCAAATAAAAGTATATTAAGTGTAAAATTTAAAGCATCATTAAAGAAAAATATACCAGGCATAGAAAATTATAAATATGATGCAATTAATCGATATTTAAAAGTTAAGGATTTTTATAATTACATAATTGGATTATTTGAATTTTATGCATATGAACTTGATACTGATATAGATAATATACAACTTGAACTTGTGGAATTAGAAATTGTAGAAGGCAAACCATTAACAAGAATAAATATATCTTGCTCAGATAGTGATTACTTCAATGATTATATTGATACAATTAAAAAATATTCAATGGATGATATCAGCTTTATGAAGATGCCCCATAGATATTGTACAGATATATATGTTGAATCTTTAGACTTTTTATTAGAGTTTGTTGAAGATATAAAGTCCTTGAATTCAAGTAAAGATGCGACACATGATGGATTTATTTTTACCATGATAGAAAAAGGATATTATGGTATAGAAATTTATAATGGATGGAGAGAATGAAAAAAATTTGTATTATAAGAGCAAGTGAATATTAACACTATTTATTTGCTCATTAGAAAGGTAGGAAAAAATGTTTATAATAAATGTAACGGATTTTATAGAAATTATTGTATTTTTACTAATTTTATTTATTGTACTTATATTTAAAAATCTAAAAAAGATATATAGAAAAAACAGAAAAAATACACTAAATCGAGAATTAGCTATAAAAATTATTGATGAATTTGAAAATTTACTTTCTATATATAATATAAAATTACCAAGTGAAGATGGAGAAAATGACGAAACTGAAGCATGTATATTTGGTAAAAATTATTATGAGTTAGAAGATAATATAACAGAAATTTTAGATAATTCTATTAAAAATTTGAAAGGAGTATAAAATAATGCAAACAAATATTATAAGTGTAAAATATGAAGATAAATTTATGCCTAAAACTTTTAGTGGAAAGGCTTACAGTTATTACTCTGCTATTGATGTTGACGTAGGTGATTTAGT
>CAPZDM010000108.1 GCA_948745425.1 uncultured Clostridia bacterium | reverse complement strand
ATACCATTAAGGGATTTGCAGCGGCGCCGTATACCTTGAATGAGTATGGGTACTGTTGGAATAATCCTATGGTGCTGATGGACAGAGATGGTGCATGGCCAAGTTGGGAGGATGTGGAAAATGTAGCAAATAATATTATTGAAAATATAAATAATTGGATAGATGATAATGTGGGAGTAACTAATGCAACAAGAGTTGATGAAAATTGGGGAATATTAGGTGGATATTCCTTGCATTCGGAGTCTCCTGTTGATGATAAGTTAATTAATATAACATTCGAAAATGGTGTTTTACAAGCTGTTTCATTAAACTTTAAAGCTGAGATTGCAGGAATTGAAGGCAGCACGAGTATTGGATTAAGCGAAAATTTAATAGATGCAACGTCAGATATTACATGGATGTCTAATAATAGAGAACATAAAATAGGATATAGCTGGAATTTGCTGGGAATTGGAATTGAATGGGGAAGTGGAATGAAAAATAATAAAAACGGAAGCGGAATAAGGTTTAATTTAAATCCTATGGATACAATAGATGCTTATTCTTATACGGAAAGAGTAAAAGACAATAAGTTGGAAAAAACAGAAAATGGAGGGTATATTAATCCGATGAAAACTGTATTAGTTCTTTCACTGGCTGTAGCAGCATTGGTGGTGGTTGTAAAATTTGCACCTACCGCAATACCAGCTTTGGGAGTTGTTGCATTTATTATATTAAATAAAAAAATAAGGAATATATCGTGCGAAACGGAGGGGGCATAATGAAAAAGAATAGAATGATAATAATATATTTCTCCGTACTATTTTTTGCTATTTTTGTGGCAGTAATAATGCCTATGGCATGTATTTATTATCTCATAAGTAATAATATAATACGCTTGAGTTTGGATATTTTTATGTTGATTGCTATAGCATATTGTATTATAAAACTTTTGGGAGAATGGATTAGCTGGCAAGTGGATATGCGGTGTAAATTTACTGAGTATTTAAATATGCTGCAAAAAATGACTAAAACAATACTATATAAAAATGATGCTAAGATACATTTGGCTTTATTAAGGGCTTATTTAATTATGGGGATGTATGATGAAGCCTCTGCTAAATTAAATGATTTTGAGAAATATGAATTTAAGATGTCAGATTTGCAAAAAATGATATTAAAAATTTTATATATTAGTTATTTAAGACAAACCCATAGTAGCTCATTTTCAGAAGAACTGGACAAAGGATTTGTAGCATTAGGCAATGTAAACAGGAAAGATAAGAAGAGGTTTCAAAAAAGCCTCTTATTACAGAAACATTTGCAAGAGGAAGAGTGGGAAGATGTTATAAAAATTCAGCAGGAAACAATAGTGCAGAGTACTTTGGAACAAGTAGAAAGCGCTTACCTGCTAGGACTATGCTATTTTAATTTGGGAGTTGCTAAAGAGGCTGATAGTGAATTAGAATTCGTTGTGAAATATGGCGGGGATACAAAATATGTTTCTTTGGCAAATAGAATGTTAGAAAAATCATCAGCAAATAATAAAGAAGAAAAAAAACTTATAAAAAATAATAGCAAAAAGAAGGTTGTGTTAAAGTATGTCTTTATAGGAATTATGTGTATTTTACTGTTTATTTTCACTAATTTTTTAAAACAATATGGCAATAGTATTTCTGAAGTATATTGTAAAGAATACTATATTATAAGAGAGAATGATATTCAAATTATATATGAGCAGGAAATAGATAATTATGAACTTGTTATTTTAAGTGATGGTAATAATATTGCATATGGATTATATGAGAAAGATATTACAAATACAGAAAATTGTTATAGTTTATATTATTCGTATAGAGTGCCTGTCAAAAAATTGATCTCTAATTATTCAAAGAGTATTACTGCAATAGATAAATGGACAGGGAGTGAAAATAATAAATTAGAATTTTTTGCACAACAAGAGATTTGGGAATTAATAAAAGATTTTTATAAAAAAATCTATAAAAAAGGGATTTTTGACGAAACGACAAGTTATTGTGTAGGTATTTCTTTTAACGAGTATGTTAAGGATATAGAAATAAGCAATCGAGTAGTTGATATACAGGAGTTTATTGAGATAGATGAAAATCAGGCCTTTATTTGGAGTGTAAGAGACATAAATTTGAAAACTGTAGATTTTTTTGATATTCAATAACAAAATGGTTTTTGTGTGTAAACTGGGAAAGCTTACGTGGTATGTTTATGTCTACAGGAAGTATAAACTGGGAGAATAACGGTATTACTCATACAGTAAAAAGTAACTCTGGCATTGGCATTTTGGGTCTTTCAGGTTTTGGTATGGAATGGGGGCAGGGAAGCAATGGGATAAAGGGGGGAAGTGGATTTAGAGTTAATTTGAATCCTTTTGATACTATGGATATTTATAATTTTAGCAGTCAAAGTAATGGGATGATAACAAATAGAATTGAATCAGTTTATATTAATTCTGGAATTTTAGAATTAGGTGTAGTGTTATTAGTGGCTTTTGGGCCTGAAATATTAGCCGCTTTGTCTACTGCCGCACCTGTATTAGGAGGATTTGCGATGGCGTTAGTAGTGCTCTGTTTAATTAATAATGAAATAAATAAAGACCCATGTGAGCTAGGAGAGAGTTAATGAAAAAAAATAGAAATCATATAAAAATATTGATAGCAAATTTATTAAAAACCCTTTTGGTATTCTTTATAGTAATAGATATTTGGATAGGTATTCTTTATATTAAGGGAAATGACTTTTTTCAATTCTATAATGTACTCATATTGATATTTATAGCAATTATTGTTTATTGTGTAATGGATATATGGAAAAACTGGATAATAAAAGAAAACTGTGATTTTCAGGCACAAGAGACATATATATTAATGCTATTGAATCAAAAGAGATATAAAGAACATATAGGTTTACATTTGGAATTGCTTTATACTAGTTTGGTTTTGGGTAAGTATGACCAGAGTCAACAAGAAATAGATAAATTAAAAGAGTGGAATAATCGTCTTAATAATATGCAAAGATTTCAATTACAACTCTATAATATAGATTGTATGATTTCCATGAATAAAACAGCATCATTAAAAAAAGAATTAGAAAAAGCAGAAATAGATTTGAATAAATTGCAAAGAGTAAATAATAAAACAATGCAGAAAGTTCAAATGGGCATTAGGTTGCGGCGATATTTAACAGAAGAAAACTGGGAAGACATACTTAAATTATTGAAAGAAATATCAAAAGTGTCAAAAAATGTAACAATATATGAACAAATATGTATTGCATATATTCAGGGTAAATGTGATTATGAACTTAAAAATTATAAGGAGGCATTTGAAGAGTTACGATTTGTAATCAAATATGGAGGAAGTACAAAATATGTTAAATTAGCAAATTGTTTATTAGAAAAAATACCTGAAAAAAATTTACCTGAAAAAATATCTGCCAAAAAATATATAAGAATAAAACACGGAATGAACCGAAAGATATTTTTTTTAATTATAAGTTGTTTTATGGTATCCTTGTTTAATTGAATATTCTTGCCAGAAGAAACCATAATTCCGGAAAATTGGAAACCGGTATTCCGGATGCCGGAAACCAGCTTAATTCTGCTTAAGTGATTTATGCTTGTATCAATGAGATTTGTCAAGCCCTCGCCGCGTAAGCGGTGCGAAGCAGGCTTGATTAATCTCATTGGTACAAGTAGAATCTTTAAAGCAGAAATAAGCAATTCAACAAGCGGTTTCCTCTGACCGGACAGACAGTGTAATGCCATCCAGATTATTCATTAATATTGTCATTTATTGGTGGTCACAGGGAAAAAGTATTGAAGAGGCATATAGTAAAAGATATTTATGCGCAGAAAATGAATTAACCTGAATTATTCATGAGCATATAAAAATGCTTCATACTACAAAATCTTGAA
>CAPZDM010000107.1 GCA_948745425.1 uncultured Clostridia bacterium | reverse complement strand
ATAGTAATATCATGTGTGAAATGATGATTACTTCTGATAATGCTTTTTTTAATAAAATTGGTTTAGAAGAAACAAAACGATATTTTAAAGAAAGTTATAAATTTGTATGTAATTATAAAAATCTTGGAAAAAAATATATTGTGTCAGCAGCAGTACATTTAGATGAAACAACTCCACACATGCACCTAGTATATATACCAGTAATTCATACAAAAGATATAGAAGGAAATGATATTGATAAAATATGTTGTAGAGATTTTTGGAAAGGCAGAGATAGTTATAGACAACTACAAAATGCCTTTCACAAATATATAACTTCAAAAGGCTTTGATTTAGAGAGAGGTTTACCAGTAGAAGAAACTGGAGCAAAACATGAAAAAATAGAAGATTTAAAGAAATTGACTAATTTTGAAAATACTAAAAAGGTATTAGATAATATAAAACTAGAATTACCAGAAACACCAGATATAAATGATATTAAACTAATAAAACTTAATAGAGAAAAAGTAGAAAATGAAATTATTAAGCCTAAAGATGATAAAATTATGGAATTGTATCAAGAAAATTTAAAATTGCATAATGAATTATCAAAGCAAGTAAATTTAGTTAATAAGGCTGAAAAATATCAAAAGGAAAGAGATTCTATACTTGCCGATAATAAAGAACTTCATAATCAAGTAAAGAATATTAAAGAAGAATATAAGGAGAAGGAATTTGATATTGAATGGAAATATAAAAGTAAAATCAAAAGTTTAGAAAAGGAAAATAATCATTTACACAAAATTATAGATAAATTCTATGAAACTGTTGATAAATTTATAGTTTGGATTTGTCATAAATTTGGAATTGGCGAATCTAAAGAATTAGTTAGAAAATTTGAAGAAGAAACTCGTACTTTTATTAATCCAGTAGAGCAAATAAAATATGAAGAAAAACTAGAAAAAGAATGGGATTTAGAAAGATAAAATCAATATCCTTTAATTATTCTTTAGTTAATAAAAAGTTTCAGTGGAAAGCTAAATCATAGCTTTCCACCTACTTAACACCATTACTTAATAGATTTTAATTCTGTACTTTCAAATACCTTTAAGATCTCTTCAAAAGCTTGCTTGATTTCGTTTTCGGACTTACCTTTAAGTTGATAATACAAACTACTATTCATGCAACCAGAAATATGAAGAATCTCACCTACTGAAAGCAACGGACTGAATACTCCCTCATAACAAGTATCATAATAAGAACACATCTTACATTCTTTTGCATACATTGCTCCTTTAGAAGAATCCTTTACTTGAACCCATTGAGTACCAAAGAAATAACCACTCATTGGTATTCCATTTGCATTACTAACATAATGTTTTTTCTGACTTTTAGTTGATACACTTTCTAAATAATTTTTTAATTCACTCAGTTCTTGATACATTGATTGTCCAAAGTTTACTGCGTCCTCATCGTGAAACTTCTTACCATATCCCAGATATTCATTTCTAACAATTAAATCTAATATCTTTACATTAACTCCTAAAGCAAGAGCTTTATCTATTAAAGATTTTACTTCGGAGTAATTCGTTTTTGTTACTACGATATTAAATCGAGTTGAAATTCTTCTCTTTACCAACTCTTTAGTTAGACTTTCTGTTTTTGATGATAAATATTTCGGATAGTGGACACCCTTTACATACTCATTTAATGAATCAACACTAATCATAACATCTATTCTTTCTCTATATATTTCGAGAATATCCAAGATGTAACCCATGTTATAACCATTTGTATTTAGTCGAATTTTTGTGTCATTGCCCAAACTCATAATATATGTTATCAGTTTTGGCAAATATTCAACCACAGTTGGCTCTCCTCCTGTAATGCGAAATGTAGTTAATCCCACATTATAAGCAATACTTATAACTTTCTTTAAAGCATTAAAGTCCCATGTTCCTTTTATACTAGGAAGTATACTTTCACCTGTTTCTTTACAATAAAAACAGTTACAATTACATTTGGTTGTTAATGCAATTGCAATATAGTTTATCCGTTTACTCATTTTGATTACCTATCCTTTCATTGATGTTTGTGTTTTGTTAGTGATTGAACTAGAAAATAACCTCTATATCCTTACTAACTCCTGCTAAAATTAGGATAATTTCCTTAATTTTATGTGTCAATTATATCACATTTTTATGTAAAATACTAGCATTTTACAGTATTTTTTGCTATAATGTACAATGTAACAGAAAATTCCAATGGAATAAGACAGGAGGTTAATTTTATGAATGATAAGAGCCAAACAGAAAAAATAGCTTTTGAAATGTCAGAAGAAAAATTTCAGCAGATGTTAGAAGAACAAGAGCGGTCAGAAACCTTTGAAGATAAAGCTCTTGAACAATTTGTAAGAAAACCAGAGGAATCGAACTTGTATGATAAGTTCATATCAATCACACATTTTTTCTTATTATTTTTTCTTCTTTGTGTTATATGCGCGTGTTCAATTATAGGCAGTACAAAAGGCTGGATGGAACCTTATGTAGCTGTACCTATTGCAATTCTATCTATGATAGGTATAGTTATACTGGCAATAGACGCAAAGAAAAATGATGAAAGAAATAATAAAAAGTATAAGTAGTAATTGATTCCTCACATACGAAATAAATCCCTATAGTAATTAATTTACTTAGGGATTTATTTTCAATAATTCTAATATTTTCACTCCATTATCTGTGCAATTTTCTGTGAAGTTATCTGTGCAATTTTTCACAGTTATTTCTATTGTTTCATATCTCATTATTTTAATCCTTCTAATCTTTTCTTTATTTCTTCTGGTGAAGGTAATAAATTTTGCATTTGTTCTGGCAATGTATCCCTTATTTGATATGTAGAAACACCTATTGGTTTATCACTATCATTTAAAGCATATTCTACAACTGTTCTATTTTTATTTTTGCATATTATAATTCCTATTGAAGGATTTTCGTGTTCCATTTTTACTTGTTTATCTAATGCAGTTAGATAGAATTGTAACTTTCCGACAAATTCAGGTTTAAAATCTCCTACCTTTAATTCTATTGCAACTAAACTTTTCAAACTTCTATGATATAGTAGTAAATCTATATAAAAATCATCTCCACCAACATTCAAATGATATTGACTTCCGATAAATGCAAAGTTTCCACCCATTTCTTCCAAAAATGCTCTCATATTATTTATTAAGCTTTCTTCTAGCTCTCTTTCTGAGTGTTCTTCTGATAATTCCATGAAATCAAAAATATACTCATCTTTTACTGCAAGTTTTGCTTGATTTATATATTTTTCAGGTAATGTTTCATCAAAATTGGTTTGATTTAACAAGTATTTTTCATAAGTCTTATTCTCAATATGATTTATTAAAACATCTTTTGTCCATCCATACTTTTTAGTCATTTTTATATAAAATTCTCTTTCAAGAAAGTCATTACATTTTTCCATTATTGCAATATTTTTAGTCCAACTAATTTCTCGCACTAATGGTGCGAGATTTTCAGCAGTACAATATGTTGTATAAAAGTTTCTCATTCTCCATAAATTACTGGCAGAAAATCCTTTTACATCTGGAAACTCTTCTTTTAATTCTTTTGCTAAAACTTCTACTATTGATTTTCCCCAACCTTTTTCTTGTTGTTGATTATATATCTCTTGTCCAATTCCCCAATATAAGCTAATTAATGTAGTATTTACTGCTTTCATTGCCTCATATTGACTTCTTCTAACCTTATCTTTTATTTCTCCTATAAAATCTCTGTAATCATCATTTACTAATTCTTTTTCCATAGATAAAAATCCTCCTTTTCAATTTCGCAAACTTTAATGACATAAGTAATATTATTTATTTTCAATCATCCAATTATATAGTTTTTCTTCTTCTAATTTGCCTTGTTTAAAAAGTTTAATTTTTGCTTGTG
>CAPZDM010000106.1 GCA_948745425.1 uncultured Clostridia bacterium | reverse complement strand
TGAATATAAAAAAGTGTCCTTATAAAAATTGTCCAAAAAAGTATTGACAATCCATTTTATACTTTTGCCTTAATTCATAAACGGCTAATGCTTTTTCTTTTTTTGTTGGCTTGTTCTTTTTTGAACTAAGGCTTGTAATTTTTTTAAGTAATCGTTCTCCATTCTTAAATCTTCTATTTCTTTTAAAAGTTCTTCATTACTTTTATCAGATTTTAGAGAAGATTTAGAAGTTTGTCATTTCTTCTTTTAACATATTAGCACTTAGTAACGCATGGTCTTTTTTTTGTATACTTCTTCCCACATCATGCCAATAGGCTGAAATAATACAAACCTCTTTATTAGCCTTTTCTTCATGCCTTAAAATCTCTATTGTATATTTTACAACACTTTCCATATGAGATAAAGAATGCTTTGGATCATTTACTTGTTTCATAATCTCTACAGCTTTATCTATTAAATTTTTGTTTTTTTCTATTATAAGATTAATTTCTTCTTCAAACATATTTTTCTTCTCCTTCTATTTAACAAATTCATAATTATCAGTTGGTAATTTTGCACCACTTCTTTTTAATAATTCAAATTCATCATATTCTGTCATTCCATAAGTTTCTAAAATCTCTTTAATTTCAGGTCTTCTTTTATCTGGAAGTCTTGCTCCAAATACTGCAAAAAGGTGTGGATTTTCATATGTTGCATTAAGTTGTGGAAATGCTACTAACAATTCAAATCCATTCTTTTGAGCTTCTTTAACATTTTCTAAAATATACTTAAAATAAAAAGTTTCATTTTCTTTATATAATTCTGCAACTTTATATTTGTTTCCAGTATTGACATCTGTCCAAATTAAATATACTAAATCTTTTTCCATTTTCTTTTACACCTCATCTTTCAAATCATATATTTCTAACATTCTTTTTCTTCTCTCTAAAAGAAACATTTTCAATAATTTTTTCATATCTTCGCTTATTATATTATTATAAAATTCATTTAAAATTCTATCAATGCTTTTCTCATTAACATTATCTTTAATTTTCTCTATATATGAAATAGTTAATTCATATTCGTTTTCTTTTAATTTTTTTAATAAATCAAAATGTTTTATTGGTCTTTCATTTTCCCAACCTATTGCAGACTTTGACTTTGTATTTACTAATGCCTCAAATTTCATCTTGTCTTTAAAAAATATTTCTATGTCACTATTATCTTCATATGCACATAGTGAAGATCCATTGTCGTATAAAGGGCATAGTTTTAAGCAAATACATTCTCCATTAGCACTTTTCTTAACGCAAGGTATAACTCCCCAATTACTATGGTGTCTATCACTATTTCCTATTAAACAGTCAAATACTATTATTTTTACTATTTCTGAGATTTCCAATATTCCACTAATACTATTTTCAATCATTTGAAATGAATATTTTTTATTATTATATTCATCTATTAAGATTTCTTTATTATAAAATGGATATTGTGCCTGTATATAATCAAGACCTTCTCTAAAGATTGTTTCACTATCTTTAACTATATTGTAACTCATTGAACCAAATCTTCCGTTTATATGTACCAATATCTACTCTTGCACATTCTACATCAATTAGCTTTCCAATTTCTGTAGCTAATTTTTCAGCCCAGTATTCTCCTGTTATTATTCCTTTTTCTTTATCTTTTACTTTTGGAAATTTGAAAAGTCCCTTTTCGTTTGTTTCTGGGTTAATTAGCCATACTTTTTCACTAGCACCACTACCAAACTTTCCAGAAATTTTATCTTCTATCCAGTTATCAAAGTTTTTAACTTCAAACATTTAATTCCTCCAATCTATTTATTCTTTGCTCTACTTTTATAAACATTAGCTTGATTTCTACATTGTGGACTACAATACTCTGCTTTTAAATTATCTGAAGCAAAAGGTTTGCCACAGTGCTTGCACATTTTTACTGTCTTTCTTTCGCTTGTTTCATTTAATGCAAACATTGTATCTATTGCAAGTTTTAGAGAATTAAAGTTCCATTCTAAAACAGGAGGGTATTCTTTATTACTATGCATTAATATTCTACAAGCAATTTTGGAAGCATTAAAGTTTTCTATGTAATTATCATATCTTTGCCTTGTATAAGCATTTTCTACTTTACTATAATTTTCTATTGCCTCAAATGTTAAATATAATCTTCTTGCATAATCCATAATCCAAACTACACCTTCTGAATAGGCTTTTGAAAATACTACTGCATATTCTCCTGGTCTATCTATAAAAGCAAGTGGATTTGCTTCATTTTCTATTGATAATTCTAAAATTTCTCCTTTTGAATTTTCTTTTATTGTAACTTTTTGTTTCTTCTCACATTTTAGAAATAGCCTTATGTATTCTCCTGCAGTTAATGTTTCTTTGTTACAAACTACATTTCCAACAGGCAAGTATACTTTACTTTGTTTTACAATATCTGTATTTAATGGCAAATATGTTAATTCTCCTAATAATCCATATTTCTTTACAAAGTTTATAATTTTCTCTTCTGCTAATTTTAATTCATCATTTTCTACATATCTTCCTATTAGTAGTATATCTACTAATATACTGTCAGAAACATTAAATGGGTCATACATTTGGGCTTTAGAGTCTTCCTTTGGTGTTATATATGTAAATTTATCTATTTCTCTTAGTTCATAATCACTATATTTAAACCAAAAAGTCTTGAAATTCCCTGTATTATTCTTTCTCATCTTCACTCTCCCAAAAATTTTTTAAAAAATTTATATGTAATACTTGACAAGCACGAATTATTACTGTATTATATATATTAGTAATTGCTTGTTCAGTTATCATATTACAATTTATAATTGATAATATTCATCAAGTTATTACTATTATATAGTTTTTATAGATAATAGTCAAGTTTTGTTTGGAAATTTTACCTAAAAGTCCTTAGGATTTTTGTATCTAAAAATCAACAAACAAAAATACAACTAAATGAAAGGAGGAAATCTTTTGGATAGAAAAGAGCAAATTTTAGATTTATATTTTAATAAACATTTGAAACAAAAGGAAATCTCTGATATTATAAATGTTTCTCAACAATACATTTCTAAAACTATTAAGGAAGATGGAAGATATGAGCAAGAAAAAAGTTCTAGGAAATCTATTAATGCAGAAAAAAGAAAAATTGCACAAGCAGAATATCAAAAGAATTATGTTAGAGGTTCTAAAAAAGATATAATTTATGAACAATTATTAGAACTTCAAAAGCAAGATGCAATAGAGCTTTCGTATAATGCTCATCCACTTTCTGACTATGCCTGTAAAAAAGCTAATTCTAGTATTTATCGCTATGATAGTAAGAAAAATCAATATATTATGCAAAGAGGTATTAAAGCATCTATTGATTTACCACGAAGAATTAGTGCAAAAGCTTATTAATTTTTGAAGAAAAACAAGTATGAGGATTGACCTCTCTCAAAAACGCAATACGCATACATATAGTGAAATTTTTATTTGCTATTGTGAATTTTTTAAGGAGGTTAAGTTTATGGAAAATACTGATTTAAACAAAGTAATGTTTACTGCATATAAAGATGTAGTAACTGTAAAACAATTAGCAGAAATGCTAGGCATAGGAATAACTCTTGCTTATAGGTTAGTGAAGCAAAATGCTATTAAATCTATAAAAGTTGGTAGAGAATATAAAATCCCTAAACATTGCGTTATAAATTATTTAGTAAAAAAGAGTGTTTAGGCTATTATATTTACTACAAAGAAATCAATAGTAAATTAATTTAGTCTGTTACATTGGAAAGGAGTTAAATTTGGTAACAGAAAATTTACAAGTAAACAAAGTATCTGTAAGTTGTCTGCAAGTTAGAAATGGTATTTATCAAGCTGTTTTAGAGTATTAGTTTGAAAGAAAAATTTAACAAAATAAAACCAAAATAATGGAAAAAGGGCAT
>CAPZDM010000105.1 GCA_948745425.1 uncultured Clostridia bacterium | reverse complement strand
AAAGCAGATGAATTAAGGGTATGGATGGAAGAAAACAAAATTACAGAAGGAATAAATATTGATGAAGATACCAAAAGATATTATCCAAACAATGATTTATGCTCGCAAGTAATTGGTTTTACAGGAAGCGACAATCAAGGATTAAATGGAATAGAAGCAAAATATGATGAAACTCTAAGTGGAACTAAGGGAAAGATAACTCGTATAAGTGATGCAAAAGGTGGAACATTAGAAGGAACAGTAGAAGAATACATACCAGCAATAAATGGAGATAGTTTAGTACTTACAATAGATGCAACTATACAGTCTATAGTTGAAAAACATCTTGAGGAAGCATGTATAGATAATGTGTGTACAGATGGACGGAAATGTTGTAATCATGAACCCAAACAATGGGGACATATTAGCAATGGCGACATATCCAGGGTATAACTTAAATGACCCATATACAATAAATAATGAAGAATTAAAATCAATATGGAATACACTTCAAAGTAGTGAAAGATCAAATAACTTAGAGAAAATGTGGAGAAATAAAGCAATATCAGATACGTATGAACCAGGCTCAACATTTAAATTAATAACAGCATCATCAGCATTAGAAGAAGGTCTAGTAAAAGATATAGAGGCAGAAAATTTTGCATGTACTGGTAGGATAGAAGTAGCAGGAGTATCTATAAAATGTTGGAGATACTATAGACCACATGGTTCAGAGAGTTTAAGAACAGGATTAATGAATTCATGCAATCCTGTATTTATAGGATTAGGGCAAAAATTAGGAGTAGACACATATTTTAGTTATCTAGAAAAATTTGGATTACTAACAAAAACAGGAGTAGACTTACCAGGAGAGGCAAATAGTATATTTATAGCCAAAGAAAAGGCAGGGCCAGTAGAACTTGCAACAATTTCATTTGGGCAAAGATTTGAGATTACACCACTTCAATTAGTAACAGCAGTATCTACGATAGCGAATGGTGGAAATTTAGTACAGCCAAGAGTTGTAAAAGCCACAATAGACTCAGAAACAGGAGAAATAGATGAAAAACAACCTGTAATATTAAGCGAAAATGTAATATCAAAGGAAACATCAAAAAACGTATTAAGTATGATGGAATCAGTAGTTGCGCTAGGAACAGGTAAAAATGCACAAGTAAAAGGTTACTCAGTAGGAGGAAAAACAGGAACATCAGAAGATGGTGTAAACACAGGTAAATATGTAACATCATTTTGTGGAGTTGCGTCAATTTCAGACCCAGAACTTGTTATATTAATAACATTATATAATCCAACAGGTGAAGGGGGGCACCAAGGAGGTGCGTGGGTAATTTTAACAACACACTTTGAAACTATTGAAAAATCAGTAATGATATAAAATATCAAATCAGGAGAAAGTAATTAAATTTGCTTTCTCTTTTTACACCCAGCTAATACTTTTTATTCAAAATTGATATATATTGTAATATTCATAAAATTATGCTATTATTAATGCATCATAAAAATAAGGAGTTATAGATGGAAAAAGTAGATATACAAAAAATTGTAGATGAATTACAAATGAGATTTATGGACACCACAGTATATTATAATAAAATAACGGGAGAAACACTAAATGTTCAAGATGATGATTTTAGAATAGTTGAAGAAGATGATTTCGAAAATAATATTCAAAGTTATCCAGAGTGGCAAAGAGAGCATCTAAAAGAAGTATATGATTTATTATATAATGATGTAGACAATTATATTGCATTGCCTAATAATTTTGAAATAAAAGATAGTGATATTATGGAAGAATTTATCGAAACGGTTTCTAATAATGGCAAGAGAAGTCAATTAGAAAATTGTATGTGGCAAAAGGGAATGTATAGAAAATTTAAAGATAAGTTAATAGAAATAGGATTAGAAAATGAGTATTACAAATTTTATGATGAAAAACTAAAAGAAATAGCTATAGAGTGGTGTAAAGAAAATAATTTGGAATATGAGGGATAGGAGAAATATATGAAATTAAAAGATAAAGAATTATGGTTAGAATTATATGAAGTAGCAGAAAAAATACAAAAGTTAGAGCCATGGAAATATTTATGGGACATGGATTTATTAGTATACTTATGCCAGCCATTGAATGAGATTTTTTATTGTAGTGTAATGGGACATGGTGGAATGCATAGAGCAATAGCAATATATCAAGGAGAACAAATTAATGGATTTTTTGAATTAGCCAAAAATCAGATTCCAGAAAATATGTTACTAAATTATCAAGAATGCCTTATATGTAATTTTATAGGAAGACAAGAAACATTACCTAAAAATAGAGAAATAATAAAAGAATTAGGCTTAAGTTTTAGAGGAACATGGATATCTTTTGAAAGTTTCGAAAAAGGATATGAGCCAAGTCCTATTAATATAAAACAAGTAAAAACAATGATAGAAGCACTAAAAAATTTTTATATGATGTTTAGAGCGATTATAGAACAAGGTATAAAAGCTGATTTTGAAAATGGAGAAATTTTAGCAAGACATTATGATAAAGAAAAACAACTATTTTTAAATTATCCTGCCCCATTAATGCTACCAGAAAAACATTATAATACTATTAAAACAGAGCCAAAATTTGAAAAAGATATAATGAAATTGCCACAAACAGAAATGGAACTTGAATATGAATTTGTAAATTATATACCAATTAGAATAAGAGATAATAAAGAACAAGATGGAAGATATTATTATCCATTATCAAGAATTATTGCTGAAAGAAAATCTGGTTTAGTTATATCCAATGATTTGATAGACAAAAATGAGTATAAAAGTAAGAGTGATTATGTATTAGAATCAGCAGAGTTATTAATAAATTATTTCTATAAAATGGGTAGACCAAAGAGTATATATGTACGTGATGAAGAAACAAAAATGTATTTAAAAGATATTTTAGATAAGGCGAAAATTAAAATAATAATAAAGCCAAAGTTAAAAGCAATTGATGAATATTATTGTGCTTTAAGTAGAATGGGAATGTAATATTTTTATAGAATAATTGAAAAGATTAGGGAAAATATTACTTTAAAATTGTATAAAGAAATATAAAAAAGTTGTTATATTTTATTAAAAGATATAACAATTTTTTTATACTAATTTACAAATGATTATGACAAAAATTTGTCCCTCGGAGAGCAAAAAGGTTTTAGGAGATTTTCTCCTAAACAGCATTACAGGTGTCAAAACACCATGCTGGCGAAAGTTAGTCGGTAAAAAATACCTGACACTTTCGGGAACAAATGAATTTGTTCTTTATAAATTATGCTTCGTTTTACTAGCATAATTTTTTTAAGATACAAAGTCGTATAAATTTATTTTATATGTTATAATAACGATAACAAAATTTATAGATATTGGAGAAGAATTTTATGATAGAGTTCGATTGGCATAAATGGAATGTAAAGATAATTCAAAAACCAGAAGAATTAAATAAAAAAATTAAAGAATTGGATATTTTTAATAAGCCAATAACAAAAATGAAAACGCCAAGTTTTATATATAATTTTGAATTTGGAATACAAGAAAAAGAACAACAAGAATGCTTAATAGAAATTGATAGACCATTAATCATCATGTTTGAAGACAATAGTCAATTAGAAATTGATTTTTCAGAGGCAAGTAGTTTAAAGATTGGTTATAATTCTTTACCTAATAATCTTAATTATTCAAAATGTCAGGTAGAACTAAATAAATATTTTAGTAAATGTGTAGGAAATAAGATTATTGACTTTGATATTTTAACTACAAAAGAATATGATGATTTAAATTTTACAGGTTCATATGGTATAGAAGACCCATATGATCAAGAACTATTTATTAAACAACTAAAATTGATATTACAAAATAATTTAACAATAGTTTTTGAGCCATATTATGACTATGGATTGTCAATACTTTTTTGGACAATTTTTATAAGGACACTTTTTTATATTCA
>CAPZDM010000104.1 GCA_948745425.1 uncultured Clostridia bacterium | reverse complement strand
CTCATATGCTGACAGCAGATACGCATCTATGTTTGGTGGATAATATATAGTTATCATTACCAGACAAAAAAGGAGAGGATTTTTTGAAAAAGTATAAAGTGGGATATACCACTGGTGTATTTGATTTATTCCATACTGGGCATTTGGAATTACTCAAAAATAGTAAAAATTTATGTGAATATTTAATAGTTGGAGTAAGTACTGACGAATTAGTTTACCAAATCAAACATAAATCACCAGTCATTCCATTGTGTGAACGCTTAGAAATTTTGTCAGCTATATGTTATGTCGATAAAGTTATTCCTCAATACAGTGTCGATAAGCTAATAGACTGGAATAAGTATAAATTTGATGTAGTCTTTCATGGCGATGATTGGAAAGGTTCTGAAATAGATTTAGAAAATATTAAAAAATTGAAATCATATTCTGTTGATTTTGTATACTTTGATCGAGGGAATCACTTATCTACCAGCCAGATTATTATGAAAATAAAAAATAGTTAGGAGTACCCCATGACACCATATCTCAATAAATTTTATGACTTATGTAAGAAAGCAACAGAACATTATAATAGTTCATTACCATTATGTGCTGCTGAAAATGTCATATCACCATTTAGTAAGCTGCCATTAACCTCTTCAATACAAGAAAAATATATTCTTGGCGGAACAATACAATATGACAATAATTATAATTTTATTGGAAGTTCTGAACTTTATGGTTTTTATGAATTACTTAATAGATTGTGTCAAGATATCTTTCATAGTGAATATGCTGATGGAAGAACCCTTTCCGGTGTAAACGCGGTTACAACACTATTAATGAGTCTTTTTAAAGCGAATGATACTATATTAATAACGGGAGAAGAATATGGTGGACATAGTTCAATGCCAAAAGTTGCTCACCGCTTGGGTATTAATACTATTGAATTGCCATATCTATATGAAGAAAAAGACTTTGACTATATGCAAATAAATATTTTATTGCGCGAGCATAATATTAATGGTATTTTAATTTGTTTGTCAGATATATTAAGAATCCCTAAACTAAATCAGATAGTCCTTCCAGATGATTGTATTCTGATTTTTGACGCTACTCAGATTCTGGGATTAATAGCAGGAGGAATGATTAAAAACCCATTTGATTGGTTTTCTGAAAACCAAAAATTTATTATGTTAGGAGCTACTCATAAAACTCTTCCAGGCCCTACCTGTGGACTTATAATGACAAAAAATAAGCTTTTATCCTCAAAATTCGATACAAAAATTAATCCGGATTACTTACGCAACAATCAAATGCATCACATAATGAGTTTAATATTAACCCTAATTGAAATGAAACAATTTGGTAACGATTATTCTTATCAAATAGTCAAAAATACTAATTATTTAGGGACAAGGCTTTCCAGCCATGGATTTAGTGTTATAAAAAGTAATCAACATTTTTCAGATACCCATCAATTATTTATTTCTATGCCATATGAAGAAACTATAAATTTTTATCAAAAATGTAAGGAGTATAATGTCACTTTAAATGCTCGCTTTCGAAAATGCTATCAAAATTCTGGAATCCGAATAGGAACCCAAGAAATAACACGGTATGGATGGACTGAATATGAAATCGATACAATTGCCCAAATTCTTAATGATATTGGAGATGCCAAGGAACATAATATGTACATAGATGAAAAAATAAATAATTTATCCAAACAAAAACATATCCATTATACATTTTCTGAAAATGAGTATCAATTTATCAAAAATGCATTACATCACTGTTAATGGGAGATTAATTTCATTAGTTCGATTGTATAATTCAGCGGCCTGTACCAGATCAAAATATCTTAACTTTTTCCAATGAAGAATAGTATTTTCTGGTACAGCCGTCTTATCTATAATTATTATTTTAATCAACATCGCATAAGAATAGTTAATGTTTAATTTCATGAGTAATGTTTTCTCTATAATTTCTATAAGTATATCTTTTTCTGCTTTTTTAATATCCTTATCAGAGGTGCAAATATCTAATAGAATACTTCCAAGAAATGAACAACTGTATAAATTATAATCGCCCACTTCATTTGCAAATTCTATTGCCATTTGATAGAAGTCTTTACCTTTATTGTAATATTCGCTTATATAACTATTAATATATTGTTCTCTATACCACTCGCCCATTTGAAAATAAAAATCATATTTAATCCTCTGCTGTGTTTGTTCAAGAATTACAAGTGATTCTTCTAATATTCTTTTTGACTCCTCTGGATTTTTCATAATTTTTAAATACCAAATCGCCTTATGTCGGTTAGCATTAAGCAATATATGTCTTATATCAGAATATTTTTCTGCCAATCTGTCAATAGTTATAAACTGCTTATTATAATCAAAGGATAAGTCATTCCAAAACATATGGATAGAGGCAACTGAATAAATACAACGAATCCACTTTTGATAGTCAGTGTTATAAGTAGAACTTGCTATGTTAAGAAAAATGTTTTCTGCTTCAAACAGATTTTCTCCCATATGTTTTAAGCAATGTGCTCTAAGATATTGACATCGTAGTTTCTGTTCCATATTTTGTGTTTTTAATTCGAGAGCTTCTATATAATCTGCTGCATCCAAAAAATTATTTGTTAAATGCTCCAAATCAGCCATGTAATATTGTACTTCAAATTGTAATGGGGTATTGCAATACAAAATACCCAAAATATTAGGTTGCATATTGTTAACACGATCTAATGCTTTTCTTGCCTCTTTATATGAACCAGTCTCTAATAAAGCTTTAAAATAGCAAAAGTGGAACAGAGTATATACATCTATGTTTTCTTTTATACCTGGATTTAAACGATTATTATTTTCATAATTTCCTAAACGCAAGAGGTAAAACCAAGAACAATTGTTCAGTTCTTTTTTTAATACAGCCTCAATAAAAGAAAAATCTATATTTCTCTGATCAGATAACAGTAAAGAAAATAAAGCTATATATTCTTTCCCTTCTTTATTTTTGAAGAAGTCATAAATTTTCAAATATGCGAAATTATAATATCCAACTAAAATTTGAAGGAAACTGTTTAATAAAATGTCATCTAATTCTATAATATCATTATTTAATTTTATAAGAGAAAAATTTTTCAACTTTCGAATAGTATACTCTGTAATTTCATTATATATTCCCAAAATTGTATTAATATCCAAAAAATCATTTTCAATATTTTTAAGGCATACAATTATTGCTAAAGACTGGCGGGTTATATCATCAAGCTGATCAATTACTTGTATTAAGTATTCATTAATATCTTCGTTTATAACTGAATTCTTATAATTTTGCCAAGATTCTAATAAAATTCTTACATAGACAGGTAATCCGTAGGAATTCTTTAATATTCTTTCCCTTTCTATATCTTCCAAATAAATGTGGCAACTATTTTCTAATAATTGTATTTCCTCTTTTTCAAAAAGAGAAGGGATAATATTATAATGTATATCTGTAGAAATAGAAATAATAGACTTATAAAGTGAATTAACCGAAGAAACAGCTTTTGCAAAATCAATTGCATTCCTTTTGGATTTTTCCTGGATATTATCAATTATAAACACCCAATTCTTTCCGGATATACCTTTGGTTTTCTTACAAATTTCAGCTACTGAGACATTTAAGGGTAAATTTAAAGCTGCTGCAACATCGACAAGAACAGAATTTCTATCTTTAAACGGGACATAAAGCACACAATATCGTTTGAAAATTTTTTTATCATCATTGATCCTATCCGCAATTTCTTTTAAAAAAAGAGTCTTTCCAATACCTTTTTCTCCTGATACAATGCAAAGATTTTGATAATCTGAAAGTATAAATGTTTTAATTCTTTCAAACTCATTTTGTCTACCTACAAAATGTTTGTCGTATTGATATTTATGTATTACGCTTCGTTCATTATGCTGTATTTGGAAAATTCCGAATATAAATGAAAAAATACTAAAAATCAAAGAAAGCCAGTCAATCAAACCTGTCTTAGATTTTAAAATCATTTCTGTACCTAAAATTGTAAAAATAATAAATGATATTATAACTAAAGATTTAAAAATCTTTTCTTTGTTATTATTCATATAATCCTCTCATTAATATTGAATTTAATAACGGATAACTATATATTATCCA
>CAPZDM010000103.1 GCA_948745425.1 uncultured Clostridia bacterium | reverse complement strand
AAACGATGCCAGATTTGATTAGAAAATATAAAGATGATAAAGATTTTTATAATCAGATGTCAGCAAAAGCAAGAATGAGAGCAAAGATTTTGTTAGATACAAGAAGTGAGTTTAAGAGTATTATAAAAGAGTTTGAATATCGAACAAGAAATAAATTACAAGACAAATAATGTAGTATAATTTAAAATAATTATATATTAAATTAATATATATATTATATGGGAGATATTATTAATGAAAAAAGTATTAATTTTAGGTGGAACGGGGTTTATTGGTATTAATTTGACGCTATATTTTTTAAAGAATTTTGAATATGAAATTACTGTATTTGGTCGAAACTTGAATTACTATCCTCTAGATTTACAAGAGGATAGTCGAATAAAAATTGTTAAGGGAGAATTTAGTTCTAGTTGTGATTTTGATAGTTTGGTAAAAGAAAAAGATATTATTTTTCATTTGATTAGTACAACTGTACCAACTACTTCTAATAGAAATATTGCAAAAGAAATTGCTGAAAATATTGAAAGTACATCTGTATTGTTAGAGGCATGTTTAAAGTATAAAGTAAAAAAGGTTATATTTCTTTCAAGCGGAGGTACAGTTTATGGAATTACCAGTAATAGGAAAATTTTTGAGGATATGCAGACAAATCCGATTACATCTTATGGATTACAAAAACTTTCTATTGAAAAACTTTTTTATTTATATTCTTATATAGGGGAATTGGATTATCGAATTGTAAGGTTATCAAATCCTTATGGTCCTTATCAGAAAGTGAATGGATTACAAGGAGTAATTGTTAATTTTATTTATAATTTATTGTATAATAAAGAATTACTTGTTTATGGAGATGGAAGTATAGTAAGGGATTATTTATATATAGATGATGCAATTTGTGCTATTATGAATATTTCTGGTGATAATGCGAAGGAAAAAATATACAATGTTGGAAGTGGGATAGGACTAAGTATTAATGAGATTATTATAAAAATACAACAGATTTTAGGTATAGAAGCTAAAGTGAGATATGTAGAAAATCGAAAAGTTGATGTACCTGTAAATATATTGGATATTAGTAGATATGAAAAGGAATTTGGTCAGGTAAATCTTACTTCATTTCGGGATGGAATATTAAAAACAACAGCATTTATAAAACAACAATAGTTATAATGTTCAAATTTTTCTAGGAAGGTAATTTATAAATATGAGAGTAATTGTTACAGGAGCGGTAGGTTTTGTTGGAAAATGGTTAGTAGATGAGTTGTTGTATCAAAAAGATGAAATAGTAATTATTGTGAGAGATATTCAATATGTTCCTGAAAACTGGAAAAATAAGTTGCATATTATAGAAATGTCATTGCAGGATTTGGATAAGTTAGAAGAGTCATATTTTCCCTGGGAGGAAGCAGATATATTTTTTCATTTATCATGGGATGGTACATCAGGAGAACATAGAGCAGACATTTCATTGCAGTTAGAAAATATAATAAATACTTGTAATGCTGTTGAGCTTGCTGAAAAATTGAAATGTAAGCGATTTGTAAACGCTGGTAGTATTATGGAATATGAAGCAATGCAATATATTCCACTTGAATATGCTAAACCAGGAGAAAAGTATATATATAGTACAGCTAAGCTTGCAGCGGATTTTATTGCAAAGATAATGACTGTTAATAAATATATGGAATATATTAATGTGGTAATTTCAAATATATATGGTCCAGGTGAGCGGTCGGAGCGATTCATTAATTCTACAATCAGAAAAATGCTAAAAAATGAAAAGATTTTTTTTACGCATGCAATGCAATTGTATGATTTTATTTATATTAAAGATGCAGTAAAAGAAATTATATTGGCAGGAAAAAAAGGAGAAAGGAATAGTGTTTATTATATTGGGAATGGAGAACCTAAGATATTAAAATATTTTATTTTGCAGATGAAGGAAGTATTACATAGTGAGTCAGAATTATTTTTTGGTAGTATACCATTTCAAGGTGTAATGCTTACATATAAGGAGTTTGATACGAGAAAAGTATTGAAATTAGGATTTGTACCTGAAATTACATTTGAAGAAGGAATTATATTATTACAAAAATGGATTTTAGAGGAGGAAAAATGAATATTGATTTTGAAATACAGGAACAGAAGATAGAAGGAATAAAATTGATTAATCCTTTTTATATAGAGGATAAACGGGGGTATTTTATGAAAAGTTTTGAAAAGGATATTTTTAAAAGTTTTGGTATACAGACAGAAATATATGAAGATTTTGAATCTTATTCCATTGGGGGGGTAATACGTGGATTGCATTTTCAAACACAATATCCTCAAAGTAAACTTGTACGAGTAATAAAGGGAGAGATACGAGATGTTGTTGTAGATTTACGAAAAAATTCAAAAACTTTTGGCAAGTATATGGATATAGTGTTAAATGAAAAAAATCATTATATGTTATGGATTCCTGCAGGGTTTGCACATGGATTTGAAGTTTTATCAGAAAATGCAATTATGTCATATAAATGTTTTGGAAAATATAGAAAAGAGTATGATACAGGTATCCGATGGAATGATAAAGATATTTCAGTAGAATGGATAACTTTGAATCCGATCCTTTCAGAAAAAGATATGTTTTTAATGACGTTTGATGAATTTGTAAGGAAATATATAGGATTATAGGAGAAAAAGATATGGATTCAAATGTTATATTTAGTATTTTTATGTGTGCAAGAAATGCTGAAAAAACAATTAATCGTGCAATAGATTCCGTGATATTTCAAAATTGTAAAAATTGGGAATTGATAATGATAGATAATGGTAGTGAAGATAAAACCTGGTTATTAATGCAAGCAGCTATGGAAAGGGATTCAAGAATACATGGAATTCATTTAGAGCATGGAATTGGTTGGCCTAAAGGGGTAAGTATATGTATGGAATATGCTGTCGGGAAATATATGACATTTCTTGCAGCAGATGATTTTTTTGTAAGTCCAGGAAGTTTATATGCAGTAGAATGTGTGTTATCAGAAAATCCAGATATAGTTTTCTGTGGTCATATGACAGTACAATTAAATAAAAATATGTATAATATATGTAATGGAATTATTCCGGAAAGAAAGATATATCAGGGTAAAGATAAGATTTTTGAATTGTTTGATATTATGACTAGTGTTTATTATAATTCATTTTTTCATTTTGTTAGTTTAGAGGTTCTTAGGAAAAATAAAATTGATTTTTATGAACCTTTTTATGCAGATTATGAGGGCATGACAGAAGCGATTTGTAGATCGTCTAAAATTATTGTTATAGATTATGCAATATATGCATTAACGATTAATACTTCACAGAGTAAAGGAATGATATGGAAAAATTATGTTATGCAATGGAGAAGTGTAAAACGTACAATAATAGAAAATGGAAAATTTGATAAGGATAGATTATGTCATATTGCATTTATAATTTTTAATAATAATTTTTCAATTTTAAAAAATATGTGTTTTGGAGGGAAAATCCAAGATAAAGAAATGAATTTTATAACTATTTCTTGTATGGAGAAGTTGAGATTTGTGGAAGAGTTATTGGAAAAAGAAGAAACAGTGGAAATGCTTTTCTTTACAAAAAGAAGATATTATACAGAAAAAATTTTTGAATGTGCTAAATATGTATATTCTCAGGGTATATTAGCAGGAGATTCAAATAATGTAGTTAAGATAAAATGGATTGATAAACTTATATTGGGATTATGTTTTTTTGATGGAGAAAAATTTATTGATAAAACAGAGTTTTATAAACAAGACTTTCAAAATGTCTATTATGCTTTGTGCAATGAAAATAATATAGGAATGTTTGGCTATGAATTAATTAGTGTTATGCAAATATTTGTTACACCGGAAGTAGAAAAAATTTGGCTAGAAATATTTGTAAGATATATAGACTTGATAAAACAGAAGATATATGAATTTTTGTTTATGGCGACAGAAATTAAAAAGCGTGGAAGATGGCAAGAGGTTGTGATTATTCTGAAAGAAAGTATAAGTCTCTTACAACAAATTGCACCTTATTTAGTAGAAAAAGATTTAATGCAGATTAAAAATGATTTGAAAATGGTTATTGATAGAGGATAGATTTTTGTATTGATTAATAATTATATTAAAAATGAATAAGTTGATATTTTCATAATAAATGAAATATAAGTTGAAATATTTTTATAATATGAAAAAGTCAGAAAGGATATCATATTGTGAATAAAATATATATTGTTATGTATCACTATGTACGCAATTTAAAAGGAAGTCGTTATCCAGAAATAAAAGGTTTGGATTATGCACTTTTTAAAAAGCAGATTCAATTTTTTTCTGAGAACTTTCATGTAATAACAATGG
>CAPZDM010000102.1 GCA_948745425.1 uncultured Clostridia bacterium | reverse complement strand
TAACACAAATTTATACTCATGTAGCTATGGCTAAACAAAAAGATATATTAACCACAAAACATCCTCGAAAAAATTTCAAACTATAATATTGATATTTTTAAATCCCTGCATCTTTATTTTTTAAATAATATGCAGGGATTTTCTATTATTTTCCTTTACTTTTTTTATATGTTTCTATTATACATTGATGCTCTTTTGTTTTCTTACTATAATTAATTCCAACAAGCAAAATTTCTCCTGTATAATTTTCCAATGCCGAAATATATGCTTTTTCCTTTATCTGCTGAATCGCTCCATTAACAGAATGATTCCACTTCAATTCTATCACTATTGCTGGTTTATCTGACTGTTTACGTGGAAGCAACACTATATCTGCAAATCCTTTTCCTGTAGGAAACTCTCTTATAAATATATAATCTTTTTTCGCACTAAAATAAGCAAGTGTTATTACACAACTTAAAGAATTCTCGTCATTATAAGATAAAACAGAAGTTTGTTCCACATGAACTTTATTTAATATGCTTGTTACTATATTTGTATCATGACGTAAGGTTGCTTCTAATAATTTTTCTGAATATTGTAACATATCCGCTAATATTCCCCATCCACTTTCTCCTTCTATCACATTCTTAAACTCCTCTCCAATTTCTTGATTAGGAATACAAACTTCTTGTGTTTCTTCATCAAAAGAGAGATAACCTAAATGTACCAAAAGTGTAAAAATATCATCTTTACTTTCAAAACTTGTCATATCATTCTGAAATTTTCTTGAATTAATTTTACATTTTCCTCCTCCTAATAAAGTTATCACAGAGTTTTTTAAATCAGAAAAATTCATATCAATATAAATCTTAAGTGCCTCATAAGTTTCTGTATTATTCCAATAACTATGAATTTCCTCTTCCATAATAGCATCCACTATTGATTTAGGATTATAGATATGAATACCTTGTCTTAAATGATATCCATCATACCAACGTTTCATATCTTCAAAATTCATGGAAAAAGTATAACATAATTCCTTTACTTCCTCCTCTGTAAAACCAACATATTTTGCTAATTTTTTTGGTGCTGTCATAGAAAACTCATCAAAAATATTAAGTGCAGAATGTGTTCCATACTTTTTTATAGGTAAAATACCTGTCATATACACTAATTTTACATAAGTCCGATCTTTAAATAAATCTTGTAGAAAATCTAAATATTTTTTTTGAACTTGTACATTTTCTTTTGCTTCACGAAAAATGCAGTCCCATTCATCCACAATAAATATAAATCCTTTTTTTAATCTGCTCTCTTTTGTAAAAATAGTAGTAAGTGCAAGTGGTAAAGTTGTAATGGAATCATTTAAAAATTCTTTATAGTTCTCTTTTATCTCTTCTAAAACTTGTCCTTCTATTGTATCAACTAAATTTTCTATCTTATCAGCTGTATGTATCAATTGCCGAATATTTAAAAAAATTACATCATATTGATTAAGATGTTGTTCAAAAGAAATCTCTTTTGCTATACTGAACCTTTTAAACAATTCCTTGGAATCACATTCTCTATCATAATAAGCACAAAGCATATTTGCTGCCATAGACTTTCCAAATCTACGTGGTCTGCTTACACACAAAAATCTCTTCTCTTGTCCTAATCTTTTATTAACAAAAGAAATCATTTCTGTCTTATCTACATATATCTCACTAGCAATTGAAATTTGAAACGCTTCATTTCCTGGATTCAGATAAATTCCCATAAATTCCTCCTTTTATTTTTCCAAAATCCAAAACCTTAACTCACTCTATATCTCAACAAACTAATCATTCGAACAAAAAATTTATCATATTTTTAGGACAAATACTTTTATATAAAAACATTATATTATCAATTTTTTAGATTTTCTTTAAAAGAAAAAACCTTTAATAATACCAATTTTACAAATAGTATTGATAGAATTTTTCTAAAATAATTAGTTAAAATAAAGATTATTATTTTTAATCCTTATTATAACACAAATTTAAAAAATGATACAACATGTATTATATAAACGATAAACTTATAAAATTACAAAAGTGTTAAATTGCTCTTCTGTATACGATCTTTAAGATAAAAATTTCAATATTTCAAAAAACTTATTCTGAAAATACGATAAAAAATGGTGATTTTATAAAAAATTTAGTTTATAAGTTTGTCCTATATAAACAAGGACAAAACCTTAAAATCGATTTTGCCCTTGTTTATATAATACATTTTCTAAATATATTATTAATTACATGTCTTTTTAGTCTATTTCTTTTGTTTACTAATTTCATACGAAAACTATTCTGATTTCAATCCACCCACTACAAAAATTTTTTCTAAGCTACTATATTTAAAACTTTATAATAAAAAATTATATTCTTATATATTTTGAAATTGAGATAAATTAATTTTTATTATAAAATCAATCATAATTCTTATCCAATTAAATTAAAAACTTATCCCGTTTACTATAAAAAGGTCTTAATTTCTGCACTACATACAATCTCTCCATTAACCATTCCTTTTGCTTCTCCTTTTGCAACATTATGCTTAAAGGAAAGTAATTTTGCTGACATTATTAAGCTATGATTTTTTTCTCCTGGTTTTACTTCTTTATAAAATCGTACTTTCTCAAACCCAACCAATTTAGGAATTATCTCACTATAATCATTTAAAACCAAAAAACTCAATGAAAAAAGCTGTGCCAATGCTTCTAATTGATAAGTTCCAGGCATAATAGGATATTCTGGATAATGTCCTTTCCAAAATTCCTCTTTTCCATCTAATATTTTAAATCCTTCTGCACTAACACCAGGAATTACTGTTGCTCCATCTAGCATTAAAACAGGATATCTAATTTTTATATATTTTTTAATTCCCTCTATATCTAATTTTATCTCCTCCATCTTTTCTCCCAACTTAAACTATTTTTTATCTATTAATCAAACACTTATAATTCTAAATATTTACAAACATCTCCCCATACTTGTTTTAAAATTTCTTCAACTGACATTTCCTCTTTTATCAAACCCGCACATTGTCCTGCCATAAAAAGACCTTGACTGCTGTCTCCATTCTTAGCTGCTTTTTTTAAAGCATCTTTTAACATCCATCCTGGATTTTCCCTACCACGAAATTCTGCCTCTAAATATTGTCCCGTCAATAAACTCTTTACTGCCCTAATATTATCCTGATCATTTTGTGTAGTATTTAATACAACAGTTGAAATATCTTTTGCCCTTAAAAGTAATTCCTTGTAATTTTTATGAGCTGGACTTTCACTTGATACAAGAAACCGTGTTCCCATCTGAACGGCACAAGCTCCAAGAATAAAAGAAGCAGCTGCTCCACGCCCATCAGCGATTCCACCAGCTGCTATAACAGGAATATCTACTGCATCTACAACTTGCGGTATTAAACACATAGTATTTGTATTTCCAATATGACCACCTGATTCACTTCCTTCAGCTATTACTGCGTCCGCACCATATCTAGCCATTCTTTTTGCCAATGCTACAGAAGCAACTACAGGAATCACTTTCGCTCCATATCCCTTTAATTCAGAAATATATTTTTCAGGATTTCCCGCTCCTGTAACAACAATAGGCACTTTCTGATCTTTTAAAATACAAATAATCTCTTCTACATTATCACTTTTTAATGCAATATTAACTGCATAACTTTTTTTAGTACACTTCTTTAATTCATTAATTTCATATTCTAGCTGCTCTGATTTCAATCCACCTGCTGCAAGAATTCCTAATCCACCATATTCAGAAACTGCTGCCGCCAATTTATAATTAGCAATATAAGCCATTGCCCCTTGTAAAATAGGAATATCAATTTGAAGCATAGAACAAATTCTCTTAATTTTATCTTGAATTTCTTTCATCATTATAATTTCCTTTAATATACCAATTTTTATAAACTTTTTATACAACCACAAAATCAAAACAGCTTATCCTAATCTTAAGGTACATAAGCATATAATTTTTTATATTTATGAAAAACAACATAATTTGGATTTGCATCCAATATAATCTTTTCAAGCACTTCCGGATCATCTAGCATATGATATTCACATATAGCCAATTTAGGAGAATATTTTCTCAAAGTCTCTTGTGCCCCTCTAAGCATATCTCGCTCTGCCCCTTCAATATCAGCTTTTATAAAATCTACTTTATCTAATTTATATTCTTTTACAAATTCATCTATTGTTATCATATCAACTAATTGAAAGTTTTCAGGAGCACCAAATTTTACTGGATTATGTCCAATTTCTCCATCCTCCCATACAATCCGATTATTACAATTAAGATCCTCATCCATAGAAAATCTAACCTTACCTACAAATGCTCCTATCGCTTTCTTTACCAATTCTATGTTATTGTATTTTTTACAAATTTGATTGATATAATGATAAGTAGATGGCACACATTCAAATGCATATGATTTTGCACATCGATTAGCTGCTATAATTGAAAAAAGTCCCATATTGCTTCCAC
>CAPZDM010000101.1 GCA_948745425.1 uncultured Clostridia bacterium | reverse complement strand
ACTTGAATCACTTTTTTTCTATATTTTTTGTTTCACATCAATTGTAACACTACAAGGATAATTTCCGTGATTTTATGATAGTATAAATACTGAAAATATATTTGAAATAAAATATAAACTAATATATAATAATTAAAAATATAAATGAGGTAAAATATGAATAAAGAAAGGAATAAAGAATATTATGTATATATGATTAGATGTGAAGATAATTCATTATATACAGGGTTTACAACAGATTTAGAAAGAAGAATGAATGAACACTTACAAAGAGGAAAAAGAGGAGCAAAATATACTTCTAGTCATATAGCAAAGAAAATGGAAATAGCATGGAAAACAAATGATAAAATAAAAGCAACAAAATTAGAGTACCATATTAAAACGCTAAAAAAAGCTGAGAAGGAAGAAGTAATAAAAAATCCTAAAAAATTAGAGAAATTTCTATCAGATAAGATAGAATACAAAGAATATATACATATAAAACTTAAAAATTAATAATAAATCTAAAAGTTGAACTATATAAAAATTAGTAAAACTCTTGATATAGTTTTGACTTTAATATATAATAAAACAAAGAAAATTAGTAAGGAGAATAAAAGTGATTTTATATCCACAATTTTATTTAAAAAACGTAAAAGAAATAAGCATTGAATTATTAAGAAATAATAGAATAAAAGGTTTAATTTTAGATGTCGATAATACTTTAATAGATATAAAAAGAAACATTATAAAAGGTGCAAAAGAGTGGTGTGAAGGTTTAAAAAGACAGGGAATAAGAATATGTATTTTATCTAATACAAATAATGAAGAAAAAGTAAAAGACGTAGCCAAAGAACTAGAAATACCTTATATATTTTTTGCGAAGAAACCATTTAAAGATGGATTTTATAGAGCCCAAAAATTGCTAGACATAGAAAATAGTAAAGAAATTGCAGTAGTTGGAGACCAATTATTTACAGATATAATTGGAGCAAATAGAGTAAAAATGATACCAATACTAGTACAACCTGTAGATAAAAGAGATTTATGGTATACTAAAATAAAAAGACCAATAGAAAATATATTCATAAGAAGATATATAAAAAGTACGGAGGAAAAATAAATGTATATAAATGATGTTCATATATTGTATTATGTACTATTTGCAATTATAGGTATGCTCATTGGTCAATTTATGGATTGGTGTAATAAGAGGTTACCTCAAAAAAAGAAAATATTTACTGTAGATTTCTTTAGGCAATTAAAATTAAACTATCCACTAATGTTATTAAACTCAATAATATATTTAGCGATATTATACTTGTATGGAATCCAGAAAAATCTTAGTGACAATATTAATTTATTTAAATATTTAATATTATCTCCAATGCTAATATCAGCTTTTTATATAGATTATAAATTACATATAATACCTAATAGACTAAATTTAACTATATTTGAGATTGGATTGCTAATAGCAGTAATTGGAGGAATATCAGATATAAATTTTGCAATAAATGCTATAGAAGGAATGCTAGTTGGTGGAGGTACATTTTTTATAATAACTCTAATAGGAGGATTAATTGCTGGAAAAGAAGCAATGGGATATGGTGATGTAAAATTTATGGCAGCATTAGGACTATATTTCGGATTTGCAAGTATGGTATCTATTATATTTATGTCTTTCCTAATTGGAGCAATATTGAGTATAATATTAATAATACTTAGACGAAAAAAAGCCAGTGAATACATTCCGTTTGGACCATTTATTGTAATATCATGTTATATAGCCATATTTGTACCACTTAATTCATTATTAAACTTACTGTTACAAATATTTACTTTAGGGCATGGATAATAAAAAATAGGAGGAAATTATATGAATCCAAGATTACAGTGTTTAAGAAATAGATTAAAGGCTCAAGATATAGAAGGGATGATAATATCAAATCCAGTAAATATAAAATATTTAATAGGAATTGAGGCTGAAGGAATTTTATTATTAACTAGGAAAGAAAATATATATATTACAGATTCTAGGTATATAGAAATGGTACAATCAACATTAACTATAACAGATGAAATTATCGTTGATGATATAAAAGATATAACTGAAGAGGACTATCAAAGCTTTTTTAGTTTTTGTGAAAATGTGGGATTTGAAGAGGAATATGTAACATATTCTAAATATAAAGAATATATGCATAGGTATAGAATAAATAATTTTGTAGAAACAGAAAATATAGTAGAGAAACAAAGGATAATAAAAGATGAAGAGGAAATTGAAAATATTAGAAAAGCATGTGAAATAACAGATAATTGTTTTAAGCATTTATTAGATTTTATAAAAATTGGTATGACAGAAAAAGAAGTAGCTCATGAGATACAGAGATATTTTGATGAACAGGGAGCAGATGGACTTGCTTTTGATTCTATAGTAGCATCAGGAGTAAATTCATCAAAACCTCATGCTGTTCCGACAGATAAAATTATACAAGATGGTGATATAATAACAATAGATTTTGGGTGTAAATATAATGGGTATTGCTCAGACATGACTAGAACAATATTTGTAGGTTATGTTAAAGAAGAAATAAGAGAAGTTTACAATTTAGTATTAAAAAATCAAAAACAAACACTTGAAGAGATGTATGATGGTGCAAATACAAAAATATTATTTAAGATGGTAGATAACGACTTTAAAATACATAAGTACGAATTACCACATGCCTTAGGACATGGAGTAGGATTAGATGTACACGAAGAACCTGCAATTGGTCCAAGAAAAGAAGTTTTATTGAAAGAAAATATGGTAGTAACGGATGAGCCTGGAATATATATACCAGAGAAATTTGGAGTAAGAATAGAAGATACTGTATTAATAACAAAATCTGGTTGTGAATCATTAACAAAATCAGATAAAGGGTATATAGTTATCTAGAATTTCCATAAAAATTATCTATAACTATTGTTTTTTCAAGATATATATAGTATTATAATATAGTAAAATATATAAAGATAATAAAAAGGAGAGATTTTAAATGGCAGAAGTATATATGGCTGGGGATTTAAGAAACGGAAATACATTTGAATTAGATAATTCAGTATTTAGAGTAGTAGAATTCCAACACGTAAAACCAGGAAAAGGAGCAGCATTTGTAAGAACAAAAATAAAAAATGTAATTACTGGCGCAGTTCTTGAGAGAACATTCAATCCATCAGAAAAATTACAAGGAGCAGAAATTGAAAAAAGAGAAATGCAATATTTGTATAATGACGGAGACTTATATTATTTTATGGATAATGAAACATATGAACAAATGCCTCTTAATGCAGAACAATTAGGGGATAGTTTAAAATACATAAAAGAAAACATGAATGTAAAAATACTTTCATTTAAAGAAAAAGTATTTGCTGTTGAACCACCAATGTTTGTAGAACTAGAAGTAACATATACAGAGCCAGGATTTGCAGGAAACACTACAACTACATCAGGAAAACCAGCAACATTAGAAAATGGATTAGAAATTAGTGTACCAATGTTCATAAATATTGGAGATGTTATAAAAATTGATACAAGAACAGGCGAATATATGGAACGTGTTTAAAACGATGATAGAGGAGCACTATTAATAGGTGCTCTTTTATTATTATATAAGAAAATCGATTATAGTTCTTCGAAGAAAATTCAGAAAACTATTTATACCTCAATATAATTTAAGGGGTTAACAGCATTATCATCAAGTTTAATAGTAATATGCAAATGGCAACCAGTAGTAGAACCATTTGTAGGCTTTCCAGTAGCATCATGATAAGGATTACCAACAACATCATAAACATATTTTGGACCAACCTGACCAATTACTTGACCAGCAACTAAAGAATCACCAACAGAAACTAAATAATTAGGAGAAACATGGCAATAAGAAATTCTATAAGAACCAGCTATACAAACTATAGTATAACCTCCACTACCACTAAATCCAGTAGAAATAACTTCAGAATCCATGATTGATAAAAAATAAGTGTTTTCATTAGCTGGGATATCAATTCCTTGATGATAACTAGAAGCACCTGTAGTAGGAGATGTCCTATGACCAAAATAAGAAGAAATTCTATGGTTATAAGGAAGTGGCCAATAAAACCCGAAAGATACTAGAAGAAATTGCTGAGAGATTGATATTATATTGTAAATAGTATTCTTCAGATAAAGTGATAGGTGTAGATGAAAAAAATGGAATAAAAATAGCAATAATAAGAAGAAGGATAAAAGCTAATAAAACTGTATTAAAAAAAGACTTAAACATAAAAAGGACCTCCTAAAATAAGATTAGCCCCCAAATATAAAATTTTATTTTAGCTGTAGGGGCGAGCATTGCTCGTCCGTTATGTTCCAAAGTCATTACTTTTTAAATGCAAAAAATTTGCTTATAAAGAAATTTAAAATTATAACTACAACACTTATAATTAATTTACTAACTAAACCATCAAAATAGATAATATTTAAAACGGAGAATAGAAGCCAGAAACCAACAGATTCTACTATCATTGT
>CAPZDM010000100.1 GCA_948745425.1 uncultured Clostridia bacterium | reverse complement strand
GGTGGTGTGAGAGGGAATAAATAAAATAATTATTTATTCTCTACTCGATTGGGGAGTTTTTTGGTACTATTCCCTAAAAATATAAATTAAGAAAATAAAATTGTAACACAATAAAAAATTCATCATAATATATACAAAAAATACAGAAATCTAGTGTACATATAGTACACTAGATTTATACATAGAAAGGAAAAAAATTATGGATTATGAAATTATGATGAATGGAAATGTAAGAATAGGTCAATTTGCTCCAGACTTTGAAGCAGAAACTACACAAGGACCAATAAAACTTGCAGATTACAGAGGAAAATGGGTAATACTATTTTCACATCCAGGAGACTTTACCCCCGTTTATTCTCTCAATTTGGGGAAAGTTGAAAAACACAAAAAAATGCCTGATATTGCCTTGTATTTTTCGATATCGGTAAAGTAATCAAAAATCAAATAAAAACGGCACAAAACCGATTGTGGAGCGATTGGTTAGAAAGAAAATAACTATAATTTACTGGACAAGTTTATATGCTAATAGATTCTAAAAATAGACTTGACATTAAATTTTCTGAGAGTTAACATGACACACCAATGGAGGTGAGAAAAAATGGAAAGTATATTAGAATCAATATTTGAAGCAAGAGCAGATGAACTAGCTATTTTAAATGAAAAAGATAAAAGTTTTATGAAACAGGATAAATCAGATAGAAGTAAAAATGAAAACTACCTAAACAAAGAATTGCAAAAAATCCCATATAATCTTAACTGTCTAAAAGAAAGTATTACAAAAATAATTGATGATTATGTAGATGCAATTGATTTTGAAGCTGGTTACTTTTATAAGAAATATTATCTTGCTGGATTAAAAGATGGTATGAAATTAAATAAAGAATTAAGATAAAATGCTCTCTATTTTTAATTTAAAAGTAAATATACTAAAAATTCTGAATTCACAAATGGTGAAAATATAATTTAGTGAAGGAATGAAGTTTCTTGAATATTACAATGGTTACAAATAATAAAGTGTAGACAAAGTGAGATATCTAATTGATATCTCTAATTTTTTACTGTATCTTGTTAAAAGCCACGCTTTTAGGCAGTTATGTGGAACCGAGATATCGCTCTGATCCTGCAAAATTATTCTAGAAGAATAATTTTGCAAAAAGGTTAGGCAAAAAAGTAAATCATAAAAACAAATTTTTGTAAAATACTTTGTTTTGAAAATATACTTAAAACAATTGTAAAATAAAAAGAGTTATGATAAAATGAAAAACAGAGGATAAAACAAATAAAAGTTCTTAAAAGATATAATAAATATAATATAGATATTTTATACCAAAAATAGGAGAAATATATGAAAAAAAGTAAATTGGTTATGCCTGTTTTAAAATGGGTTGGTGGGAAAAGACAGCTATTACCAGAAATCAAAAAACATATGCCGAAGATTACTAAAAATACTGTATATTATGAACCATTTGTGGGTGGTGGAGCCGTGTTATTTGAAATGCAACCAGATAAGGCAGTAATAAATGATGTTAACCATGATTTAATAGATGTTTATAAAGTAATAAAAGATAATGTAGAAGATTTAATAGAAGAATTAAAGAAAGATAAATATTCAAATACAGCAGAGGCTTTTTATGAAATTAGGGAATTAGATAGAAAACATCAAGAATTTAATAAATTAACTGGTGTTGAAAGAGCGGCAAGAATATTGTATCTTAATAAAACTTGTTATAATGGCTTATATAGAGTTAATAGTATAGGTGAATTTAATTCACCTTTCGGAAGATATAAAAATCCTAATATTATAAATGATGTTGGATTGAGAGCAGTAAGCAAGTATTTTAATGATGCCGATATTACTTTCTTAAGTGGAGATTTTGAAAGTACAGTAAAAGGAATAAAGAAAGGGTCTGTTGTTTATTTTGATCCACCATATGCACCAATCTCAAAAACATCAAATTTTACAGGATATAATGAGAGTGGATTTGGAGAACAAGAGCAAGAGAGGCTAAAAAACGTATGTGATAGATTGACCGAAAAAGGGGTACATATATTACTTTCAAATTCTGAGTGTGAATTAATTAGGGAATTATATTCAGATAAAGAAAAATATAAAATTATATCTGTAAAAGCTAAAAGAGCCATAAATAGTGTTGCTAATGCAAGAGGAGAAGTTAGTGAGGTGTTAATAAAAAATAATGTCTAGGTGTTCAACGAATAAAGAAGCATGGGAAAAGATATTTGAGAAATATAATATTTTAGAAAAAATTGAAGAGCAGGGATTTTTTAAAATATCTTCTAAAGAAATAAATGAGTATAGAGAAGCCAGACTAATGACAAAGTTCGACAATAGTGAAAGTATACCAGAAATTTTAAGCAAAAATAAATTATCAATTTTGCCAATATCAAGTAATAGTTACATGATAGCTAAATTTGATACATACAAAAAATTTGAGAAAGCACCTAAAGAGGTTGAAAGGATTGAATTTCCATCTTATATAGAAAGTCTAGATTATAATAATATAACTAGTGAAGCATTAGCTTTGAATTGTGCATATATTACAAAAATATTAGAAGACTTTTTAGGAGAAGAGGAATTAGTTCCAACAGTAAGTGGGAAAATGGGTTCAGGAGTATTTAATTTTGATATTGCTCAAATAAATAGTAATAAAAAAATAAATGTAACTGTTGAAAATTCAAGAATGGAAATTGATGGAGGATATGAAGGAATAAATAGCTTAGCACTAGTTGAAGCAAAAAATGTAGTATCAGAAGATTTTTTAGTAAGACAGCTATATTATCCATATCGTTTATGGAAGTCTAAAATCACTAAAGCAGTTAGACCAATTTATGTTGTGTATTCAAATGGAATATTTACAATATATGAATACAAGTTTAATGATGTAAATGAGTATAGTTCTATTGAATTGGTAAAGTGCAAAAAGTATAGTATTGAAGATACAGATATTGATCTAGGAACAATACAAAGTTTAATAGATAATGTAAATAATTTTGTAGAAGAACCAAAGATATCATTTCCACAGGCAAATAGCTTTGAAAGAGTTATTAACCTATGTGAACTTCTTGAAAATTCAGAAAAAGAAAAGCAAGAAATAACTGATAACTATGAATTTGATGCTAGACAAACAAATTATTATACAGATGCTGCTATTTATTTAGAGCTAGTTAAAAAACTAGGAAAAAGGAAAAAAAGTTTTGAACTAACAGAATTGGGAAAAAGAATATTGTCATTAAATTATAAATCAAGACAAATAGAATTTGCTAAATTAATTTTATCCCATAAAGTTTTTTATATGACTATTAATGATTATTTTCAAAAAACAGATATGCCTACAGATGCTAAAATAGTAGAATACATGAAAGAATGTAATCTATATAATATAGGAAGAGATAGCACATTTTTTAGAAGAGCATCTACAATTAAGGCATGGATATATTGGATAGTTAATTTAGTAACAGAATAGAAAAATGGGGGCAACTTTTATTAGTTGTCTCTTTATTTTTTATGAGGAGGAATAGATTTGAAATATCAACCAGAAAAATTTGAATTGGAAGAAACAACAGTGTGGTCTTTTAAAGAAAGAGGAAATTGGGCAACGCATAGAGGAGATTATCGAGGAAATCGTTCACCACAAGTTCCAAGAAATTTAATTTTAAAATATACAAAAGAAGGAGATATAGTATTAGATACTTTTTGTGGAAGTGGAACTACAATGATAGAAACTAAATTACTTAATAGAAAAGGAATACGGAATAGATGTAAATGTAGAAGCACTTAAAATAGCAAAAGAAAGAATTCGTTTTAAGAGTAATAATTTTTTATATGAACCTAAATTAATAAGAGCAGATTCAACAAATTTGAAGAGTATAATACCAGATAATTCTATAGATTTTATACTTGCACATCCACCATATGCTAATATTATTAAATACAGTAAAGATATAAAAGAAGATATGTCAAGATTAGAATTAAATGAATTTTTAGATCAAATAACTTTGTTTTCAAAAGAATGTTTTAGAATCTTAAAGAAAGAAAAACATTGTGCAGTTTTAATTGGAGACATAAGGAAAAATAAAAATGTTATTCCATTAGGTTTTTATATCATGAATATTTTTATTCAAACTGGTTTCACATTAAAAGAAATAATTATAAAAGAACAACATAATTGTAAGATGTCAGATTATTGGAAGAATAAAAATTTTGACTTTTATTTACTTGCACATGAATATATATTTATATTAAAAAAATAGAATTCGTATTTTTCTGTATGAAAAATATAGAATCTTTGAGACATCTAATTGACTACTTTAATTTTTAATAGCACCCTGCTAAAAGCTACGATTTTAGGCAACTTTAGGGATATAGGAGGTCGTCCTGATCCTGCAAAATGCTGAGGCTGTTAAAATCTTTAAATTTTTACAGCCTCAGTATGCATTTTGTATTGCTTTAGAGCAAATTTGATTAAAAAAAGTATTGTAACTATCTTAAGTCTACTAAGCACAGTGATAAGATTTACATAATGTCAATCATTTTTGAAAATGTCCCAAAAATTTTTAAACATAAGCCCTAAAAAT
>CAPZDM010000099.1 GCA_948745425.1 uncultured Clostridia bacterium | reverse complement strand
TAAATATATTTTTATTATAATCATTTATATAAAAAGAGATTAGTAATATAGAATAATTTTATGGACGAGCATTACTCTCCATTAAATATTATTTATAGGAAAGACGAGGAAAGAAAAGATGAAAGTAACATATAAGGATAAAACTTATGATATAGAGTCAAATGTTAGTATAAAAGAAGTATTAAAAAGTGAAATAGAAAATTCAAAAAGCCAAATAATTACATGTATTTGTAATAATAAAATTAAAAGTTTAAATCATAAGATTAAAAAAAATTGTAATATAGAATTATTAGATTATACTAATAAAGAAGGGAAAAGAGTATATGTTAGAGGAGCTCTATATATTATGGCTAAAGCATTTAAGGAAATTTATCCTGAGGCGAAATTAACTGTAAATTATCAATTATCGAATTCAATGTATTGTGTTATAGATAATATGGAAATAACTAATGAGATGATAAATAAAGTAAAACAAAGAATGATTGAAATTGTTAAAAAAGACTTAGAGATAAAAAAAGTAGTAATGACACAAGAAGAAGCAAGAGAATTTTATGAAAAAGAGAAAAATAAAAGAGGAATATTGTTACAAATAAATAAGAAAGATGAAAAAGATAATGTTTCATTATATTATTGTGAGGATTATTATAATTATTTCTTTGGGGTAATGCCAATATCCACAGGAGTAATTAAAGTATTTGATCTAGTAAAGTATAAAAGTCGGATTTTTATTAAAATATCCAAGTAGAGAAAATCCAAACCAATTAGGTGAATTTAAAGAAACTAAAAAATTATTGTCAACATTAAATGAATATGAAGAAATATATAAAATTTTAAAAATTGATACAGTTCATAGATTAAATAAAAAAGTAGAACAAGATAAGGGCAAACAAACAATAATGCTTGCAGAAGCACTTCATGAAAAAAAGATTTCAGATATAGCAGATAAGATAATTAGTAACAAATCTGCAAAAATAGTTTTGATAGCTGGTCCTTCTTCATCTGGTAAAACTACATTTGCAAATAGATTAGGAATTCAATTAATGTTAAATGGGAAAAGGCCAGTAACAATATCTGTAGATAATTATTTTGTAGAAAGAGAAGATAATCCAAAAGATGAATTTGGGAACTATGATTTTGAATGTTTAGAAGCATTAGATGTTGAATTATTAAATGACCATATTAAAAGACTATTAACAGGTGAAGAAGTTGAAATACCAACATTTAATTTTAAATATGGACATAAAGAATATAATGGAACCACATTAAAATTAGAATCAGACGATATCCTAGTTATGGAAGGAATTCATTGTTTAAATGATAAATTAACAATGGCAATTCCAAGAGAGCAGAAATATAAGATATATATTAGTGATTTAACAGTATTAAATTTAGATTATTATAATAATATTTCAACTACTGATACTAGATTAATAAGAAGAATAGTAAGAGACAATCAGTTTAGAGGATATTCTGCATTACAAACAATAAAAATATGGTATTCAGTAAATAGAGGTGAAACAAAGTATATATTTCCATATCAAGAAGAAGCAGACAGTATGTTTAATTCTTCATTAATATATGAACTATCAGTATTAAAGGATTATGCAATCCCACTTTTAAAAGAAATAGATAATTCTAATCCAGAGTGTGCAGAGGCAACTAGATTATGTAATTTATTAAAATATTTTAATTCAATACCAGATGAATATATACCTAAAACATCACTAATTCGTGAATTTATAGGAGGTAGTGCATTTGATGTATAGCAAATTTACAAAAATAGATGAAGAATTTATATGTGAAAATTGTGGAAAAAAAGTATCAAAATTAGGATATACATGTAGAAATCACTGTCCAGAATGTCTATATTCAAAACATGTAGATGTAAATCCAGGTGATAGACAAGAAAAATGCCATGGTATTTTAGAACCAATAGGATTAGAAATGAACAATAAAAAGGGATATGTAATTATATTTAAGTGTAAAAAATGTGGAGCAATAAGAAAAAACAAATCAGCAGAAGATGATAATATAGAATTATTGATAAAATTGAGTGCAAAACACTAAAATCATGTATAAAAAATATTGAAAATTGAATGTAAAAAATTAATAACAATAAATAATATCTTGACATTAAATAAAATAAATCTAGAAAATTGGATAAAAAAGTAAAAAACAACTTGACATAAAATGTAGCATGATGTATAATAAAAAAGTAAAGGAGGAGTCGTAGATGGATGAAAAATTCGGAACTATAGTAGTAGACGGAAAAATCATAGATTTAGACAAGACTTCTATTGAAGAACTAGAGAAGATTAGAGAAAAATTAAAAAGTGAAGAAGAAGAAATAAGACGAGAAATAGACAAATTATTAGAAATATAAAATGGAGGTAGAAAATGAAGGGAAAATTATATGATCCTGATGATTATGATATTGAAGTAGTTTTAAGCGAAAAAAAAGACTACGATTTGAAAGAAAATGACATAAAGGTTTTTGACTTTGATAAGGATGAATTTCCAGATGAGAATGGAGTTTTATCAGATGAAGAATTAAAGCAAAAAGATATAGAAAGAGTAAAAGAGGATATTGCAAGAGAAACAAAATTAACTGATTTATTGAAAAAATTAAAAGATATACAGACTTCTGGTAACAAATTACTTAAAGCTATATCTATTAGAAAAGTAGGAAGTAAAATATCTGAAATTATACAACAAGCAGATGAAGCATATGAAAATGCTGCAGAAATATATGGTAAAAAAGCTAAAAAATATGCAGAAGACAAGGAACCAATAATAGAAGAATACAAAAAACAATATAAAAAAATTGGACAACAGCATAAATTAAAAACAGTTGCTGAAATTGGAATGTTAGACACATATCAAAGAGATGAAAGAGAATTAGAATGTAAAAAAAGCTCTTTAATTTCTGAAAGAAAAGAATTTATAAATTCTCATAGAAAGAATGTAAATAAATTATTAAAGGCAATGAAAAGTGCTAATAACAAGAATGATATAAAAGCATATCAAATAAATATGGCTAGATTAGAAGCTATTCAAAAAGATTATCCAATAAATTTAGAAGTGCATGATAAACAAATTGAAAAAAAAGATGAAGAACTAAAAAAAGTAAGAGATATATTAGATGGTTTAAATAATTACTTATATGCATGTTGTGTAGATAGTAATAAAAAGCTTGATACTGTCAAAGCTATTAAAGATAATAAGATAGCAAATTTAGAAAAACCAAAGTTCTGGGAAAAAATAGCATTTGTAGGTTTATTTAATAGTTATAAAGGAGTAAAAAAATTTAGTACAAATGTAGTAGATAAATTACAAAAAGGGACAGCTTTGGCAAAAGAATTCTTAGAAGAGTTAAAAGTAGAAAGTGCTAAAAGATCTGCAGAAAATGCTAAACAAAGAGCAGCCATAGAAAAACAAAAAGCAGACGCAAGAGTTAATCGTGCAAATGCAAAAGCAGATAAAATGGCACAAAGATCACAAGCAATTCAACAAAAAGCAGGAATAGTAGTAGAACAACAAGAACATAATAAATCTAATATAATAGATTTTGAAGAAGGACGAAAATACCTTGAAATATGCTTACAACGTGAACTTGCAAGATTAGAAGGACAAGAATCTCCAACAAAAATAAGACCAAATAATACAATGAGTAGATAATGAAATAAATAACATAAAAAGCTATGTATAAATGAATTAAATGCATAGCTTTTTGTTTATAAAATTCTATTATAAAAATCATAAGTTCTAATATGCCCCCAAAGCGAATAAACTTAAACAAAAGTATTCGCATTGGAGGCTTTAATATGAAAGGTTACTCAATAGAGGAACGTGCTGTTGAATTAGCACATTATATAATAGATTCAAAAGATACAGTAAGAGGTGCTGCTAGAAAATATGGAATAAGTAAAAGTACAGTACACAAAGATGTAACACTCAAGAACGGTAAAGAAAATGCACATGTAGGGGCAAGCATTGCTCGTCCGATTCCAGAAGGTATTGAAATAAAGAAGGTTTTTCTAGCAGAAAAAAATCCTGTTGTGAAATTGGGATTGGTAATTAAATAAAAATATAGGCAATTTACATATTTAAAGTGTGAATTGCTTTATTTTTATTATAATATGTGATAAAATGAGTTCAAATGAAGGAGATGAGATTATGGCAAGTAAACCAATATATCAGATATATGCAGAATTACAAGATTACGAACCCAAAATATGGAGAAGATTTCAAGTGATGAACGATATAACAATGGCAAGATTAGCTTATATATTAATGACACTTTTTGAAATGCAAGGAAGTCATTTATACTTATTTGAAGTAAATGAATTGAATAATTTTATTGTCAATAATTTAGAATATTATAATAAACACATAGAAGATTTTAAAGATGATGAATTCTTTAAAATTGGACAATATGGATGTATATTTGAAGATGATGATATTATTCCACGATTAGATAAGAAATTTAGAGAATTAAAAGATGCTAAAGATGTAAAATTGAAATGGGTATTAGATAAAGAAAATGAAAAAATGGAATTTCAATATGATTTTGGAGATAATTGGAGATTTAATATAGTACTAGAA
>CAPZDM010000098.1 GCA_948745425.1 uncultured Clostridia bacterium | reverse complement strand
AGAGAGTAATTCTTTACTCATATTGATTTCTTGTTTAATTATATGTAACATAATATCACAAAAACCTCCTTCTTTCAAGACTTTTGGTCAAAAAAAGACCGCTTCTTTTGAAACGGTTTAAAGTTTTTGTGTTGTCAAATTCTCATAATCTTGAAATCAAGTCGTATCAAGTATTATAGAGAGTTCGACAAAAACTCGTCTTGGTGCCTTCAACTGGAATCGAACCAGTGACACAAGGATTTTCAGTTTTCGTACTTCTTTGATATTTAATACTAGATAAAATCTTTTAATGTTGTTTAAACCGTTGAAAAATAAGCAAGATTTTAACTTTATTCTTAAAAATATTTAAAAATAAATAATTATTAAAATGACCTTTTTCAAATAAGTTTTTTAGATATTTTTTAGATAAAATTAGAACTTACTATTGATAATAATATTTTGAAAAAATCCTATAACAAAAATAAGAGTATATAAAATTACTCTACCTCATACAAAAAATCGTCTAAAAAACGATTGTGAGGGCTAATTAAATAATATAAACACTAACTACTTGTAGTTTTAAAGCTACAAGTAGTTTTTTTGTTTTAAAAGAGAAATGCAACACCTCTTAAAAAGTGTTTGGTGTAATGAGCCGATGCTATAAAGTTCATTCGTATTTGTATAAGTAGTCTAATTATACAAAGTGCGTGAGTGAGATTTTAGAACACAGACTCACAATAATAAAAGAGTATTCGGTGGCAAAACTTGAATGGATTTGTAATTGTAAAAAGTTTGGGCAAGTATGAACAAGATACTTAAATGTATCAGCAATTATAGTAACTATAGTGTTACTTACTAGACTACCTATGAAACGAGGCGAACGACCGACGGTTTAGCTTATATAGGTGTAATAATTCTATTTTTCACAAATGGGATTATTACACCTAATTCACTTTAGCTCTCTCCCTCTGGTTTCTTTTTGATAATTGCTAAAGTGAATTGAGTAAGAAAAATTTATTTTTCTTGCTCAAATTTCATAAAAATTGCGACAAGCAGTTTTTATGAAATACCTAAAAATGCGAGTAGCAATTTTTAGGTTTGGGGTGTGGGGTTGCAAAACCCTGCCATACTGACAAACTTGTTTGTCTAGTATGTTAGACATTCAAAGAATATCTTGAGCAAAGAAGGAGGTACAAAAAAGATATGAGCTATGCTATTATACGAAATGATAAATTAACAAGAGTGGATGCACAAGGGTCATACATTCACAATGATAGAAGGTCAAAAGGTCATTCTAATAAAGATATTGACCCTACAAGAACACATCTTAATTTTTGGTGTAAGAAAAATGAACTAACTTATATAAGAGAATTTGATAAAATGAAAAAGGAATATGATTTAAAAGGCACTATTAGAAGTAATAGTAATATCATGTGTGAAATGATGATTACTTCTGATAATGCTTTTTTTAATAAGATTGGTTTAGAAGAAACAAAACGATATTTTAAAGAAAGCTATAAATTTGTATGTAATTACAAAAATCTTGGAGAAAAGTATATTGTGTCAGCAGCAGTACATTTAGATGAAACAACACCACATATGCATTTAGTATATATACCAGTAATTCATACAAAAGATAAAGAAGGAAATAACATTGATAAAATATGTTGTAGAGATTTTTGGAAAGGTAGAGATAGTTATAGACAACTGCAAAATGCTTTTCATAAATATATAACTTCAAAAGGTTTTGATTTAGAGCGAGGTTTACCAGTAGAAGAAACTGGTGCAAAACACGAGAAAATAGAAGATTTAAAGAAATTGACTAATTTTGAAAATACTAAAAAGGTATTAGATAATATAAAACTAGAATTACCAGAAACACCAGATATAAATGATATTAAACTAATAAAACTTAATAGAGAAAAAGTAGAAAATGAAATTATTAAGCCTAAAGATGATAAAATTATGGAATTGTATCAAGAAAATTTAAAATTGCATAATGAACTATCAAAACAAGTAAATTTAGTTAATAAGGCTGAAAAATATCAAAAGGAAAGAGATGCCATACTTGCTGATAACAAAGAACTTCATAAGCAAGTAAACAATATGAAAGCAGAATATAAGGAAAAGGAATTTGATATTGAATGGAAATATAAAAGTAAAATCAAAAGTTTAGAAAAGGAAAATAATCATTTACACAAAATTATAGATAAATTCTATGAAACTGTTGATAAATTTATAGTTTGGATTTGTCATAAGTTTGATATTGGCGAGTCCAAAGAATTAGTTAGCGATTTTGAGGAAGAAACACATTCTTTTATTGACCCACAAAAGCAACTTAAACACGAAGAAAGAGAAAAAGAGTGGGAGTTGGAAAGATAATAAAACAACTAATTAGATTTTGAATATAAATACGAGCGTGAAATCTTATAGCACAAGATTTCACGCTCTAACAAAACTGCTACATTACTTTGATGCATATACCTCAATAACCGTTGCATCAGGCTTTTCAATAATAGTCCTTTCATAATCTTCGTAAATTGTTTCTGTAAGCTCATTTGAAGAACTAACTGTAAAACCTGCACTCCTCATGGCTTGGTTAATTGAGTTAAGACTGTGTAACCTTCTTGATACTTTGGAATATCTTTTTATGCTTGGAGTATAGGTATAACCAGTTTCTGCTTCATAAAATGCACCATCTGTTTTGGCTGTCCAATCATTTATTGATTTAACTACAACAATAATATGACCACCCTTTTTAAGTACCCTATAACACTCACTCAATGCTTTTTTTAACTCCAAATCAGAAATATAATGTAAACACAACCTTGAGTACACAACATCATAAGTATTGTTTTGCTCTGGCATGTCTTGCGTTACATCTTCAATACGAAATTCTAAATTTTTTATTTCTTTTAGAAGATGTTTTGTATATTCCATACCTTTTGCATCTAATGTTGTCGCTGTTACATTTTTTCCAAGTTCTGCCCAGTATCCCTCGAAATATCCAGCAGTACTAATGCCGATTGACTTCACATTGTCAAATTCAACATTTTTTAGGAAACTTATTGCATGTTCTTCTGTAATAGAAGGTTTAAAAACCTGTTTTTGTTTTAATTCTTCAATCGTCATTGTATTCCTCCTTATGATTGTATGAAATATAAAATACAAATTGTCAACATAATAATTATAACAAAATATGTAAACAATGTCAAAAACTATCCAAAAATAAACACATAATAACATTATTGTTACTATGTGTTTATTAATCCTATGCTACTTTTATTCCTGTATCTACAACCTCTTTTACAAAAGGATTTGAAATCTTTTCAAAATCTTCTGTTGTTATTGGATGTGGCTCTATTCTAGTATCAATTTTCCAAGTTAATCCAATTAACTTTGCTCCATCTTCAATAATATCACTAAAATCACTTGAAATGATTGCTATATCTATATCACTATCTTCATTCTCTGTTCCTTTTGCATACGATCCAAACAAGATGATTGCTTCAATTTTATAATGTTCACTTATTTTTTCAATGTATTTTTGTATTGATTCCATTATTCCTGTGTTAATAGACTTTTCAACCATGTTCGTACCTCCTCAATATTTTTTATTTGTTCAGATGTATAATCATCTGTGCATTTTTGATTAAATGTTTCTTTGTAATCATCATATCTTGCACTTATATTAAATTGTGTAATTATTTGTAATTTTTCAACTTGTTCATCAGTTAATTCTAAATTACATTTTTCAGCAAGTGCTAATAAGTTATGAGATTTTATTGCATAAGGATTTTCTTTGTTATTTTTAGCATATAAACCTTTTAACAATTTTTCTATCACTAAATGTCCAAAAAATAGAGAATAACTATTTTTCTTATTACTATATAATACATTCATTACATTATAATCTTCATCACTACTATTTTGCCAATATTCCATTAAATTTATATTATCCATATTCTGTTGTTCCTTTCTAAATTATATTCATATTATAGCATTTATTTTGAAATTTTACTACATATTATTCATATTATTTCCTATTTATTTTCAAGCATCCAATTATATAGTTTTTCTTCTTCTAATTTGCCTTGCTTAAATAATTTGATTTTCGCCTGTGCTTCTTTTTTCCATTTATCAAAATCTTTCTTTAATTGCTTGTTATCCTTATTTCTTGAAACTATCATAATTTTCTTTTGATAACTTCTTCTATATTCTAATAAAGCAGGTACATTTTCCAAATTCTTTTTATAAGTTTCTAATGCACCTTTTTCTTTACAAGTCTTTCCTTTTTCATCTGGAAATTCGCAATATACTTCATCTTGTCTTGAACTAGGTATAAAGTATTTGCCACAATTTTGACATTGTTTTATCGGTAAGTTTGGTGCTTGTACTATTTGTTCTAATACTACATACAAGATATTGCTTAATTTTTCACTTGTATAAATGTTATGTTTTTTAATAGATAATGTATCATTTTCTAATTTATCTACTAAACTTTTATAGCTTTCCTCGTGATAATCATTATCTTTACTTGCATAGCTGTCTAAAAATACTTCAATTTTGCTAGAATATCTATATATATTACTTTCATGTTTGATTATATTTGCTATGAACTTTGAATTTGCACTTGCTTCTTCTAATCCTTTTATTCCATTAAGATTATAAACTTG
>CAPZDM010000097.1 GCA_948745425.1 uncultured Clostridia bacterium | reverse complement strand
AATAATTTTGCGAATGTTCTATTCCCATAAATACCTCCTTTACAAATTACTATTTTGTGTTTAAATTATATCATAAAGGACAAGTAATTTTCAACTTAATTACTTGCCCTATTTATTTCAATTTAATTATTGTTAAAATTTATGCACATTTAAAAGCTAAATTTACTACTTCACTTTTCATAAAATTGATACATTGAGATATAACTTCGTTTACATTACTAAAAAAAAGAAATTTTGCTTTTATTGTTGGCATTTTTATTACTCGTATCATAGCAAAAAAGACTATTCTTTTACAATTTACATTGTATTCATTAGATATTCTTGTAAAGCATTCTTCTAATGAATAATGTTTCTCTATTATATTACCTATTATTTCTATAAAAATAGCTTTTTCAAAATCATTAAATTGTGCATAATGTTTTAAGTAATCTTTAGCAATATTTCTATAATGATCATCTAATTTTTTGTCTACTCTATTTATTATCTCCTTTTTCTTCATTTGTTCCTCCTCATATTTGTTTTAATACTTTTTCTCTGCCAAATTTATTCTCTATATATTTTGCTTGTTCTTTTGTAATTCTTCCATTAGCTATTGCTAGTCTTAATAATGCTTTTATATTTTCCCATTTCATACATTTACATCTTCCCATTGCTGTTTGTTCTATATATTCTATTATTTCTTCAGCTATGTATTTTGGTACTATAAAATCGTCTATTTTTATTTCCATTATTTGCCACTCCTGTTTTTCTATTATAGTGGTTATATAGCCAATAGTCAAGTGGCATATTAAAATTATATAATTTTTAAGAAAATAGGTGATTTTAGTATGTATAAAGTGAAATTGGAAAATGGCTATTATCTCTTTAAATTACAAGATTTATTGAAAAATAGACATATAAGTATTAACAGGTTTATGAAAGATACCGATACGGATTTTAAAGTAATTAAACGAATAATGAAAGGCAATTTAGTAAGATTTGACATTACTGTTCTTGCTAGATTTTGTGATTATCTTAATTGTTCTTTAACTGATATTTTAGAATATATACCAAATAGCAAATAAAAAATATGGAGATTAAAATTCATTTAATCTTCATATTTTTGTGAATCTAATTTATAAGTACATTTAAAATTCCACTATATTGATTGCTTAATTTAGATATATCGCCATTTTTAGAACTGTGTGACATTATAAATTCTTCTATATTCATCTCACATTTTCTTAATTCCTCTTTGCTGTATTCTCTATCTTCTACATTTATTCCTGCTATTTGCAACAGCTCTATTTCTTCATTTTTAAATTGTTTTTTTAAGTTCACTTTTTATTCCCCTTTCTTATTCCTTTATCGCTACTAATAATTCATTATCTTGTACTATTCTCTTTTGTTCTTTATATATAAATTTTGCACCTGTAAAAAATACTTTATAATACAAATTTTCTAATCTTGTTTTGCATAATGCTAAAAATTCGTCTGTCTGTTCTTCAGTTAGGTTATGTTTTACTCTTAACTCATAAAATGTAAAAATAATCTCATTTTGATTTATATTCATTTTGCTATTTATAAGACTTTCTACAAATTGTGTTGTCATTGTTTCCTCACTCCGTTTCCTTTTGAATTATAGCACTTATTTTTGATTTTGTCTTTATAAATGGCAAAAAAAAATAATAGGAATGATACTCATTATTTCTAACAAGTACCATTCCTATTTATCTTTCAATTTCTTTTCTATAAATGACTTTATCTATTTGTTTTGATATAATCTCTTTTTTATCTATTGTTTTGCCTTTGTCATTTACTATCTCTGCATAATATTTCTTTCTTTTGTGTATTTCTAAAATTACTGCTTTATTTTTGTCTTTTAATTCTACCACATCAAATTTTTTTATCTTCATAATATATCACTTTCCTTTATTGATATGCTGGCGTTCCATAACCTAAAATAACACTACTGCCTACATCATATTGATTTTGTTTACACATATCTCCTGTTGTATTTCCCTCAATAGTATAAACTTTATTGTTATCTACTTTCTCTACAATTCCTGTGTGATCTGCCTGTCCGTCATTACTATCTGCCCAGTCAAAGAAAATTATATCGCCGTGCTTTTGGTGTATAACTTCCGTCTTGCCATAATCCACGATTTTGAAACCAGACAACTCCCTCACTCTGACAACCTGCATACTTTGGAATTATGCCTGTTTCTATATAACCGGCATTCGTTTGCACACCACGAAACAAAACAAGCACACCATTCAACCCTAGATTCAAAACCATACCAAGACCAATAAGGCTGTCCGTCCTATATTGCCTATTTGTGAAATAGCGACTTCTACAATATCACTATTCCCTCCTCCATATATAAGACTTGACCAATTACTAGCATACTTTTCATTCATTAGTTCATTTAACTGTTCTCTTTGTGCTTGATTAAGATTATATTGATTTGATATTTCTTCTATACTTTTTACTCTAACAGTAAGGTGTAGTGTTTCTTTTATTACTTCTATTTCTCTTTCTCCACCTCGTCCATCTGGAACTTTTACTTTTTCTTGTCTTTTGTCTACTGTGGAATTTATTTCGTTCATATCCCAAAATACCTTTTTCAATGTTTTAGCTCTATTATCGTCCATAGTCATAACATCTACTTTATAATCTCCATTGCTTATCATTACTGTATAAACTGCTATTACATCTCGCCAATTTGCTCTTGCATATTTAATGTCATAATCTGCATTAGGGTGTTGCCCTTTTCTTTTTTCTATTTCTTTTGAAAATTCTGTATTTAGTTCTGCCATTACACTATTTACTGTCATTTCTCCGTCTTTCTTTTCATTTGCAAAAAAGATTCCAAACACGGAACTGCATATCATAGCAATTAAACATATTACTACAATTACTACTACTGCTACCCAACCTCCTGCAATAATTGCTGATACAAGTGCCTTTGTAGCCATAATTATTGCTTTGATTATTGCTATTGTTGTTTTAATTGCTACTTTTGTTGCTTGTATTGTAGTTTTTACAGCTTGTTTTGTCATTTGTGCCGTTCTTTGAGCTAGTTTTACACTACTTTTTGCTACTTGCTTTGTTGTTTTAATTGTTGCTTTTGCTGTTTTTTCTGTTGTTTTAACTGTGTTTTTTGCTGATTTTACTGTGTTTTGAACTCTTTTTATATTTCTTTTTGTTTTCTTTATTGTGATTTTTCCTTTTTGTTTTACATTTTTTATTCCTTTTTGTGCTTTTTTTATTTGCACTTTTCCTTTTTCAATGTTCTGTATAGTTTTTTCAAAATTTTGCTTTCCTTTTCTATTTAATCGTGGTGTATAGTATATAATATCGTGCATTGTATTATTTACTTTATTTTCTACATATTCTTGTGCTGTGTTTTCGTTCTTTTCGTAATTTTCTTTTGTTTTGTCTTTTACACTTATTATATTTGATTTTAAATTTTGTCCCACTATCGTTGCTCTATCAAATTTCTTTATACTGATTTCTTCTTTTTTCTTTGTTTTTATATCTGCCATTGCTATTCCTCCAATCCTGCCTTTATTTTCTTTGCTACAACTACTAATCGTCCGTTTTTGTTGGAATATTCACAAGTGCTTAATGTAATCAATTTATCTCCATATTCTGCTGTCTTTTCTGTTTCATAAAAAGAAAGCTCTTTACATTTTTTTATAAATGTATCGAACTCCTGCTTTGAACTACTATTTACAAATTTATAATATTCAAAACCTGTATAAGCAACTGTTTTGAATACTGCTATTATTTCATAGTCTGCATTTTCGTATATGGTATTGAAACTTATTACTTTATGATTATTGTAAAATTCTTTCTTTTTATATTTTTCTAATTCTCCAAACATTTGATTATTCTTAATATGATGACCATATATAATAACATTATCACTTGTCTGCACATTGCAATATTCTGCAATGTAAGGTGTTCCTAACTGTGAATATTGTTTGTAAAAGTTTTTTCTTAAATAGTAATCTTTTCTATTGCTTTCTGTCTGCATAACAGGGTAACTTATATTTGTGTTTTCTATTTCTAACCACCCTACAAAATCCTTATTCAAATCATATAGTTTTTGTAGATTTATGCTTTCTTCTTGTTGTTTTTCGTTTTGTTCCTCCTGGCATTCTGTGATAATGTTCTCTAATTCTTCAAAAACTTCGTTTTGTTCTTTATCTTCTTTGTAATTTATTATAATATAGCTAATGCTAGTAACTAAACTAGCTACTAGCATTATAACTAAAAATATATAGAACTTTTTATACATATTGCTCCCTCTTTCTATATAACTTCATTTAATTTTGTTGTCATCAATTTATAGAGTTCGGTATCTTTTGGAAATTTATTTACAAAAGGTATTAGCGAATTTCCTATTTTTAATAATCCGTGTCCTGCCTCTACATTTGTTATAAAACTCAACTGTTGGTCTGATATATTTAATAGTTTTGCAAGTTCTGCTCTATCTGTGCTTGCTTGATTAAGCATTATGATTAACTCACTATTTGCAAGCATTGTTCTTGCTAAATCACTTCTTAACAAATCTTCCACATTTTGTGTAATACCTGTGCAACAAGCTCCATACTTTCTAACTCTTTTCCACAAAGTAAAAAGGAAGTTAGCTGAATATTCATATTGAAACAAAAGATATATCTCGTCAATATAAATATATGTGCTTCTTCCTTTTTGTCTGTTTGCTGTTATTCGATTAAAAATGCTATCTAATATTACTAGCATTGCAATAGGTTGTAATTGTTTTTTTAATTCTAATATATTATAACAAACTAACCTATTATGAATATTTACATTTGTTTGTTTTGCAAATGTATTTAAACTACCATTACTAAACAACTCAATGGCTAACGCTACATCTTTTGCCTCTTTCTCATTTTGTTTTAGTAGTTCTTCTCTAAAATCTTTTAGAGTTGGTGGCTCTCCCT
>CAPZDM010000096.1 GCA_948745425.1 uncultured Clostridia bacterium | reverse complement strand
TTATGTTATCCGTTATTTCTAGGTTCATGGTTATTAATTAATTTCAAATGTTTATTTAAAAGAGAAACAAAATGGGAAAAAATTGAACATGTAAGAGACATAAAAATAAATGAAGTAATATAATATATAGAGTAATGTAATAAAATTTAAGTGCTAAATATGCCTCCAATTATGATGGAGGTTATATTTTATATAATAGAAAAGTTATATTTTTGAGTTTAGGGGATGCTATTTCTCACCAAAGTGGTAAATTCACTTTTCTTATATATTTATTAATAGTGGACATAATAAATATAGTTGTAAAAATAATAATATTCGAAGGAGAGAGTTTTATTAAAATGATAAACTATGAATATGAAGAAGTAAGTTTAACAGTTGTAAAACGATTAAATAAGAAAAAAGTATTTGGTTTATTAGTAATAATATTATTAATATTATTAATTATTTTACTATATGTTTTTAATATACACAAAAAGATGTTAGCAGTAAAAGAACAAGATATAAATGATAGTGAAATTATTAATGAAAGTGACTCTCCTAAACAGGAGATTATAGATGAAAAACAAGAAAGTGAAAATATAATTAATAATACAAAACTTCCACAATTAACACAAACAGGAATAGAAAATATGAATAATATATATGTTACAAATGAAAAAATAGCCTATATAACTTTTGATGATGGACCTTCTCAAAATATTACTCCTCAAATTTTAAGCATATTAGAACAATATAATATAAAAGCAACGTTTTTTGTATTAGGATGTAATGTAGCAAGATATCCTAATTTAGTTAAACAAGAATATGAAACAGGTCATTATATAGCAAACCATGGATATAGTCATTCATATGATGCAATATATTCAAGTCCACAAATGGTTTTAGATGAATATACAAAAACAGAACAATTAATAAGAACAGTAATAGGACAGGAAGAGTATTGCTCTCATCTATTTAGATTTCCAGGTGGAAGTGGAGGAAAAAAATATAGGGATGTAAAAGCACAGGCTAAACAATTATTAGCAGATAATGGTATTTTATATATTGATTGGAATTCACTTACAAATGACTCTGTAGGAAAACCGACAGAAGAAAGTATAATGAATAGTTTAATAACTACAGTAGGTACAAAAAATAGTGTTGTAATATTAATGCATGATGCAGCATCAAAGCAATTAACAGCAAATATGTTACCGCAAATACTAAATTATTTAATAGAACAGGGTTATACATTTAAAACGTTTTATGATATAATACAGTAAAAGAAAAAAGTGGCGAAGCCACTTTTTTGTTTTAATAATATCAAAATTATTTTCATTACGAATTCAAAGATATGATTTTAAATTTTTATTCTAATAAATGTCATACAAATTTTAAATTGATGAATAGTGAAGAATGAATAATAAATAGTGAATAGTAAAATGTGCTTATTTCACATTATTAAATAACTATTCACTATTAACTTTTCATCATTAATTATTCATTGCGACTTGTTAAAGTCGCACATTTTGGCAGGGGTGGAAGGAATCGAACCCTCATCAAAAGTTTTGGAGACTTCTATCTTAACCGTTGGACGACACCCCTAAATCACCTATTAAGGATACCACATTTAAGAAAAAAATGCAACCAGTAAACTAAAATTTTATTAGAATTATATAAAATATTAAAAAATTTCTAAAAAAGTATTGACATTCATTTAGAAATTACGTATAATAATCAATGTCGAAAGAAAATGGGCGCTTAGCTCAGCTGGGAGAGCATCTGCCTTACAAGCAGGAGGTCATAGGTTCGAGCCCTATAGCGCCCACCATTTTTTTACGGCCTGGTAGTTCAGTTGGTTAGAACGCTAGCCTGTCACGCTAGAGGTCGACGGTTCGAGCCCGTTCCAGGTCGCCATTTTTTATTTAAAAGCAAATTTATTTTTGCCTTTATAGCTCAGTCGGTAGAGCAAAGGACTGAAAATCTACAGTTCACTTATACGCCTTGATAGCTCAGTTGGTAGAGCAAAGGACTGAAAATCCTTGTGTCACTGGTTCGATTCCAGTTCAAGGCACCAAACAAAAAAGCGAACAGAAAATCACCAAGTTTTCTGTAACATCTAAAAAAATATCTAAAAAATTTGAAATTGGAGTAGTTTTTAGGCGACTACTTCTTTTTCATTTTTTATAGAAAGTATATTAGATATTGCAATACCACTTTGTTCCATACTACTACTATCTAAATGTGCATAGATATTTGCAGTAGTGTTATAATTAGAATGTCCTAGCCATACTTGAATTTGTTTCATATTGATTCCTTCAGCAAGTAATAAACTTGCACAAGTATGCCTTAAATCGTGAAAACGAATTATTCTTAAATTATTCTTTTTTAGTAATTTTGTAAAAGCATGTGATACATAATCAGGATTTAACAAAGTTCCCATATTATCAACACATATATAATCTAAATATTCTTGATTATAACTATTTCCACAAATTATTTTATTTTGTTCTTGTTTCTCTTTTAGTTCTAATAAGTAGTTTTCAACTACTGGTAACAAAGGTAAAGTTCTTGTACTAGATTTTGTTTTAGTTTTATCTTTCTTTACTAATTTATTAGAATGATTAGAACTTATTTGTGTTACTGTATGATTTATTAGTATAGTTTTGTTTGTAAAATCTATTGCACTCCATTTTAAACCAACAACTTCACTTCTTCGTAATCCGTAAAAACAACTTAAAATAACTGGTGTTTCTAGTTTGGTATTTTCAATTATTTTTAAGAGTTTCAAGATTTCTTCACTTGTATAATGTTTTGCATTATATGGATCAATTTTGGGTAATTCTACTTTATCAGCAGGATTAGAAATGATTACATCTGTTTTTACTGCATATTGTAAAGCCTTTCTAATATTTGCATGATAATGCTTAACAGTATTCCCAGAAAGTTTGTTGTCAATTAAATATTGATAAAAGTCTTGAATATCTTGTGCTTTTATATTTTTTAATATTACTTTTTTATTCTCAAAATAGGTTGTCATTCTTCCATTTATTAGTTTTTCATAGCCACAATAGGTTGTTTCTTCAACAGATGATTTAATTATCTTTAGCCACTTTTTCATAAAATCTATAAATAGTATATTTTCGTTATCAATATTATCACTATTGATTTCTTCTTGAAATTTAGCCCTAATGTTTTCTAGTTCATATTCTGCCTTTTTCTTATTTCCTTTTACTGCTTTTACTTTAGTAGAAACCCATTTTGTTTTCCATTTTTCGTCTTTCTTAAAACTCAAAACTGCTTGATATATTTTATTTTTAATTTGTAAGCTACCTGTTACTTCTATCATAATTAACTCCTTTCGTTCCTATAACAGTTTAAATTTAACTTACTATTGATATTTTAGATAATACCATGAAAGTAAATTAATGTCTAGTTGTGTTATTGTAAAACAACAAGGTTCTGGGGTACCCACTCACAATCTTTGATTGTGTAAGTGGGTCAGGTTCTTATATTTCGTTTTGATTTGTTAGATAAGCTATAACGTTTCTTTTTGGTATTTTGTATTGTCTACCAACCTTTAATGCTTGAATAGTTTGATTTCTTACTAATCTGTAAGCAAGAGTTATACCAATTCCAAGCATTTCTTTTAACTGATTAATGTCTACTAAATCTGGATATGAAGTAAACATCATCTCATAATTTTCTTTAATAGTACCCATGTTGTAAGTCCTCCTTCCTTTAAAATTCACAATAAAAAAGACCTATTAAGTAATCTTAATAAAGTCTGCTAATAACTATAAACATATCTATTTTTACATTTTTGAATTGGCACTTTGATATTCATATTTATTGTTTTTGGAATATCAGCTCCAACATTTAATTTTCTATCTATACTTAAATTTCCTTTGCTATTAGTATGATATATGCTAGACCATTTTGCAAGAGCATAGTCTGACATAGTATTGTTATTATAAGATAATTCCATTGCATCTTGCTTCTGTTGTGCTAACATTTGCTCGTAACTGTTGTCATCTTTCTTTGGTCTATCATAAGTTTTAAAATATTCTTGTAAATAAACTTTTCTATTTTCAGCATTTGTTTTTTTGCGAGATTCTTTTTCTTCTTTGTTTCTTTTGTCAGCTTTTACAACTTTTGAAACATAAGGACAGCTTTTTCCAACTACTTTAGCAATTTCATTTTGTTTTAGATGTTCATTATAATATAAGTCTAAAATCTGTTCTCTAGTATTCAATTTTTCTTTTTCCTCCTTCACTTTGTTACGTATTAAGAAAATGTAATTAAGCATAGCTTAAACATTTTCTAAATCCTTTGGTTAATTTTTTGTTTGCAAGATTTTAAATACAGGTATTCCATAGGTTATCCGTAATTCACTTCGTTCAAACGGCTAACGTAAATTCGCCTATTGACATTATCTAATATATGTTGTATTATTATATTGTGAGAAACACATAAAACATATTAGATATTGTTATTATACTATCATATTTTATAGTTGTCAATACAATTATTAAATATTTTTAATAATTTCTCACATAATAATCTGATAAGGGGAAATAGAAATGAGAGAACTACCACAAAATAAGTTCTTTGAAGGATTTTATATTTGGTTTGATAAAGAAAAGAAAGAAGAATATTATGGAACACCTTTATATTTATATAATGTAGATACCAAAATAGATACTGAAAAAAGACAAGTAAAACTATTCTTAAAGAAAACAAAATTTGATGGCTTAAAATATCCAGGTATTTTATATTTTCCATATACAGAAAATTTTGGTACTATGCTTATGATGTTTTTAAATGCTGACTTTTCTAATTTTGAAAAAGCATACAAAACATTCTTTTATGCCTATGGATTTGAACTATTAAAGGAATATGTACCATATAAAGAATTAGAAGATACCTATACATCAGAAAAGAAAATGCTTGATATTATGAAAAGAGTATTTGAAGATAGTTCTTATGAATTAATTCAAATACAAGAAAATTTTAGAAAATGTGTAGACCAAGTTTATAATCTTAATGGAATAAAAGGATTAGAAGAAGCAAGTGCAAATTCAA
>CAPZDM010000095.1 GCA_948745425.1 uncultured Clostridia bacterium | reverse complement strand
AAATTCAAAAGGATTTACTATTGCAACAGGGCTGCCGGAAATTTCCGGCAGGGGTATTTGATATTAATAATGAAGTAATCGCATTAAAACTAGATTTCATTCCTTTATGGCTTGCAAAAATATCAATTACTCCATCTATGCAAGAAAATAATCCTAAATTAGTAGATAAATTGATAAATTATCAGCTAAAAGCCAAGGATGCATTGGCAGCGGCGTTCTTGCCTACATACTCGACAACTTATGAGTATACGTTGCCTCCATCTGCTTTTGAAGGAGCTGCAAACCTAGGAAGATTAGTGGAACGGATCATGAAATTAGAAGGAGCAGCACCACATGAAATCGCTATAGTACTTAAAACCATTTTTGAACAAGCTGGTATCCATGTTAAAGATTACTTCGTGAAAATCCCTTCCTACGAGCAACTATCCTTCCCAGATATAAGCTCCAGAAAATAGTATTACAATAAAGAAGAAACTGCTTCTATGTCGCTCAAATATTAACTCAGGCGAATTTTCGCTTGAGTGACATATCCTGAATACGAAATATAAGGATAATATTTGTATTATAATAAGGAAGAAACTGCTTCTATTTAACTACTCAAACGATATCACAAAGTAAAGAATGATACCGTTTGAGTAGTATATTTGGCACTTTTTTACTATTATATATGATAGTAAAAAAGTACTTTTTAATATCGGATTCATGTTTTTTATATTTACTTTTTATTTAATCTTTGTTATTTTAATATTATATATAATAGTAAACATCAAAATATCAAGGAGGAACACTCATGGATACTTCACAGTTAAAAGAATTAGGAAAAGAAAAGTTTAAACAAATTGAAAAAGAATTATCAAAATTACTACAAATTGATAAAAAAAACTGGGTGAAAATTTATGAATTATTGAAAGAGGTCGAGGAAGAAAACTTATGGCTAAATGCTCATCACAGCTTTACCGCATGGGTTCGTTATCTTGCAAAATCAAATAATATTCATGAGAGTATTCTCTGGAAAAGGAAAAAGCAAGGTAAAATTTATGAAGAATATGAAAAGAGAGCATTAGAACAAAACAGAATAGTACCTCGTATGAAGGATTTGCAAGTTTCTCCAGATAACTTCGAATTGATTGACAAAATTTCTCAATCAAATGATCGGGTAAAAGATGATTTGATAGATAAACTTTTAAAAAACAATATACAACGGCGTGACTTAAAAAATGCTTGGAATACTGTTAAGGCTGAAAAAGAAAAAAATAATCATAAAGCAACTAAAATAAATGCTTATGATAAACTAAAGATAAACGAAGAAACCCAGCAAATACATCAGAGTGCTTTGCAAGCATTCGATATTATATTAGCTTTAAAAACGCCTAATTGGTTAAAAAACTTTTTTAGTATAACATGTAATAGTAAATATGATAAGAGAGTATATTCTCAATTTACTGAATTTGCTGTTTTCACTGCGACGTCACGACACAGCAGACGCATAGATGTTATGATTGCAGAAAATATGACATGTAAATTTAATTATGAATTGAATTTGCATGGAATAGAAATCAAAGTATCAAAAAATGATTTACTTAGAGATGAAAAAATGAGCGAATATACAGATTACTGTGATTATTTCTGGCTTGCTATTCCAGAAAAGCTTTTAGAATATGCAGAAAATGTTATTTTAAAAGACTGGGGTATCATCATCATAAAAGAGGAAGAAAAGAGAGCAGAAATTTACAAGCAAGCAAAAAGGAACGAAGCTCTATTCAAGCAAGAAAGCCTTACTACTGCCTTGTTAAAGCTTCTATAATACAAATATTTTTTATTTTTAGAAATAGAAGAAGATTTTTTAAACACTCTTTTACTATAACATATGATAGTAAAAAAGTGTTTAAATATCACTCAAACAACATTATAAACGAAGTTTGAATGATATAAATAGGAGCAGTTTCTTATTATGTACTTCTCTACAACATCAATCCTCCGTTCAGCAAAACTATATCTTTTTCTAGTTCATCTATTTTCTTTTGCATTTCTTCTTTTTTTGCAATATACAAGTAATCATCATTTTCCATGTCTATTAGATAATATTTTTTTGTTTCTTCGTCAAAATAAAGTAAACATCTGTCTGTTTTTAAGTTAAACAATAGTTTTTTCATGTTTTTATGTTTCTCCTTTCTTGTCTTGCATTTTTCCACCTTTCTTACTATCATATCATAGTTATTTATTTTTACAAGCATTTTTATTATATAAAACAATAGACGACACGGGAAATATATTGTATAATTTATATATCATATATAAGTTACGTAACTTATACAAGTTATATAACTTACATAACTTATATATCTTATGTAAGAAGGGAGTAAAAACATGGAAATTATCACACTAACTAATCAAAAAGGCGGTGTTGCAAAGACTACAACGGCGCATACGCTAGCGACTGGACTTTACAATCGTAATTATAAAGTGATGATTGTAGATCTAGATCCACAATGTAATCTTTCCTATTCATGTCGAATTGACATGGTAAATGTAGAGCATACCCTGTATGATGTTTTTAAAAATGATATTTCAGTAAAAAAGGCTATTATAAATATTAAAAATGGCTTTGATATTATGACTGGGGGATTAACATTAGCTGGAGCAGACATGGAGTTCATGCAGACTGGACGGGAATATATGTTAAGAGAAGTCTTAAAAGAATTATCTGATAATTATGACTATTGTATCATAGATACTCCGCCCACATTGGGAATATTGACCGTAAACGCTTTAACAGCTTCTCAGACTATCATTATTCCTCTTACAGCAGACGCTTACGCTATTCAAGGTCTGTCACAGCTTCAAGGTCTGATTAAAAATGTAAGAAAATATTGTAATCCAGATCTAAGTATTGCCGGATTACTACTAACAAGATATAGTGACAGAACTGTAATAAGCAGAGATCTAAAACAACACATAGAAGAAGCGGCAGAGCGTCTTAAAACTAAACTTTTTAAATCGACCATCAGAGAAGCGGTCGCTGTGAGAGAATCACAATTAATAGTAAGTGACATCTTCGCAGAAGCTCCTAAGTCTAAAGTGACAAAAGATTACAATGATTTTATTGATGAATTTTTAAAAGAAAGGCTGGTAAAAAGATAATGGCAAAGAAAGACTTTTCTCGAATAAATCCTACGGAGAAATTTTTTGGATCAGCTCATCCAGAACAAGAACAAGAAAAAACAGAAGAACGGGAGCAGGAGGCACAAGCTCAAAAATCTTCTAATACTTCCAAAAAGAAAAAAACTAATAGCGACTACTTAAGATTAGATATTTATGATTACAAAGAATATCTAACTACTATGGCTGGATTTAAACGTACCTCTGTTACAAAATATATTCAATCTCTCATTCGTGCTGATATGCAGCAGCACAAAGATATTTATGATACATTAAAAAATATATAACTTATGTAATTTATATAATATATAAGATATGTAACTTATATAACCTACATAACTTATATAATTTATATAACTTATACAACTTATATATACACTGCATAAAAATACAAAAAAATACCTGGGATAACTTAAAGTTTATATAAGTTATATAACTTATATATCTTATACAATTTATATAACTTATATAATTATAAAAAGAACCTGCACAAAGCAGGTTTATTTTTTTCCTCATACTATATTATTAATGACCTAATAATGCTCTTTCTAGTTCATTATAATCATACTCCCTTGCACCTATGTTGTTAAATGAAGTTACCTTCCTTTTCTCAATAGGCTCAGAATATTCTTCTTGTATAGCTTTTACCATCCAGCCAACTAGATTATCTATCTTCCTTTGCTTCTTAGCTATCTGATATTTTGCTTGAACAAGCTCTATATTGTTATTAGCCGCCTCAAGTATAGCTTTATATTCTTTTGTTTTTAATTTTTCACTGATAATTTCTCGTAGCTGGTCGATTAGATCGTCTATATCTAGCTCTTCTCTGATTTGTTGTTCTTTTTTGTCTTTAGGAACATCTTCAAACTCCATATGCTTATTTGATGTTATGTAAAATCTAATCCTATCCACTTTTCTGGATTTTTTTATCTCTTCAAATGTAAATGATATATCCGCATTTTTATTAATTTCATCATAAGCAACATTAATCACTTTTTCTTTAAAATGTGAATATCTTTCATATTGTTTTTCAATTTGTAAATATTTTTTTAATACTAACAATTCTATTTCACGTACTCCGATTTTCTGGTACTGCTTTAATAATTGATACATCCGAATTGAATAACCACTTTTGAACTCAATAATATAATTTAAGTTATATTTCGTAAAACTTTTCTTTAGTCCTATTAAATATGGTTTCAATTTCCTAGAAAATTCTATTTCAATTTTCCCACCTTCAAAATATTGTGCACTAGCAAACCAAGTAGTTTTTAAGATGGCATTACTAGATTGTATTTCAATTTTAGTAACTAAAAGCTCATCTAACACTCTTTTTATATCTCTTACATAATTATTGTTGTTAAAAATTTTTAAAAAATCTGATACATTTAAACAATAATATTTCAAATCATCATCAGATAAATCAATTTGAGCCAATAATAAATGTATCACTTTCTGTTCCAATGCAGAAAGTCTATATTTTGCTTCAACTAAATCATTAGATAAAACAACATCTTTTTTCTTTTCATCTATTGTATTTATAATATTTTTATTCATTTTCTTCCCTCCTTTATTTTATTATAAAACATCACTCTTAATTTTGTCAAGTGGCTTTTCATCTTCATTAGGTGGCTTTTCATCTTCATTAGGTGGCTTTTCATCTTCATTAGGTGGCTTTTTCATCTTCATTAGGTGGCTTTTTCATCTTCATTAGGTGGCTTTTCATCTTCATTAGGTGGCTTTTTCATCAAACAAACCCAGTATTTTCGCGACTTTCCACCCTCCGAAAATATTAAAATATGTTTTAAAAAGATCTTTAAAAAATATATAAAACAACAACAACAAGAAGAAAAGCAACTTTTGTTGTTGTTGAGTGGCTTTTTAAAATATACTTTTTATCGTCTATCATTACTCAACTCTTCCAATCTTTTTAATCTCTCTTCTAATCCCTCTATCTTGTCCA
>CAPZDM010000094.1 GCA_948745425.1 uncultured Clostridia bacterium | reverse complement strand
TATTATATAATGCATTTATTTCCTTATATTCATTATATTTTTCTTGACTTATTCCATTTACAAATAGTTGTGGTTCATAGTCTGGATTACTTGCCATTGCTAGTACTTCTCCATTTTTAACATTCATAACTACAATTGCACCTGCTGTAGCATCATATTTTTTTCTACTACTACTATAAGCTCCTGCTCGTATATTATTGATTGTGTCTTGTAATGCTTTTTCTGCTACTGCCTGAAGATTTGCATCTATTGTTAGTACTAGGGTTGAGCCTTGTATTGCCTCATCTTCTATATATTCTTCTGTAATTGCTCCATCTACTGACATTCCTATTTGCCTTGTTCCATTTACACCTTTTAAGTATTTCTCAAATAGGTCTTCTACACCTGTTCTTCCTATATAGTCATTTATTAAATATCCTTCTGATTTTTTATCCGTATATTCTTTTTCGTTTATCTTTCCTATATATCCTAATATGTGTGAGGCTAATTTACCATTTGGATATGTTCTTGTTGCCTTTGTGACTATTGTTAATCCTCCAAATAAATCATTTCTTTCTGAAAATGTGCTTACACTTTTTTCACTTAAGTTGTCTGCTATTGATATTGACCTTGTAGAGCTATATCCTTCTGTTGTTATTCTATATCTTAACCCCATTATTTTTCTTGCATCTGCTATATTGTTTGTTGTAATTTCATATCTATCTTTGAATATATTGAATACATCTTCTGCTGTTGCATTATTATCTATTTTGTATTTTTTCTTCCATGCTTTAAGTTTTTCTTCATCTTTTATTGTGAATTCAAATGGATTTAGTTTTACTGGAAATGTGTCTAGATATGTTTCTTGATTTTTTTCTAAAACATTAATTATATTTAATATCGTTTGATTTAATGTTTCATTGTCTGATTTTGTTTTGTATAGTTCTGCACTATATCCTGTGTCTACTGTGGCTAATAGACTTCCACTACTGTCTGTAATGTTACCCCTTGCTGCATATAATGTACTTTCTCTTGTTAATCTTGTGTTTGATTCTTCTCTATATGTCGCTCCGTTTATTATCTGGAGGTTAAATAATTGTAATAATAATACTATTGCTATTATGTATATAAAAACTGTCAATAAGTTAAATCTTAATTTTATATTTGGTTGTTTTTTGTATATATTCATTATAACCTCCCTTTTATTAAAAATACCTTGTTAAGACATTGCTTTCTTTGAATATCCCTTCTATATAGTATCCTGCTTTTTTTATTAGTGGATATATTATTATTGTAATTATTATGTTATATATTATTTCTACACATAGTGTTTTTATTAGAATACTAATTTGTTCGATATGATATGATAGAATTATACTTTGTATTATATATAATCCTATTTCGTAAATTATTGTTGTTACTGTAACCATTGCCATTATCATTAACCTATTGTCTTTGGAAAAATTTTTGTCTATATATCCACCTATTAATCCAATTATTCCAAGCATTACTGATGCTATACCTATGTTTCTTCCGATTAGTGAGTCAAGAAAAAATCCATATATTATTCCAAAACAAAGTCCCGATTTTCTTCCTAAAAATAGTCCTATAAATAACGCTAATATTACAAATAAGTTTGGCTTTATTCCTGCTATTGTAAACCAATTAAAAAAGTTTGATTGGAGAAAATATATTATGAAAAATACTAAAATTAATGTTATTACTATTAATACTTTTTTCTTATCCATATTTCCTCCTCCTTATTTTTTTGTTAGAACAAAAGTGGCTTCGTCACTCGGACGACTTTGGATGAGCGAATTTTGCTGTACAAAATTCTCACGCAAAGCCACCCCTACGCTATTTTATAATTACTAGGACAGTTTCTAGTTTGCCAAAGTCTACTGCTGGCTTTATTATCGCATATTTATCTGTTATATTTTTTGTGTTCTCTATTTTGCTAACTGTTCCTATCATGATACCTTTTTGATACATTCCTCCCATACCAGATGTTTCGACTATATCATTTTCTAATATTTCTGCACTTGTAGATATATATGTAGCTTTTAGTGTTTTTGATTCTAGTGTTCCTTTACATATGGCATTGTCTCCTGTTGATTGAAATGTTACACTTATTGCACTTGATGGGTCTATTATTGTTTGCACTTTCGCTGTGTTTTTTGTTACTGATACTACATGTCCTACTAATCCTTTGTCTGCTATTACTGTCATGTTTTCCTTTATCCCATCGTCTGAACCTACATTTATTACAAATATATCGCTATAATTGCTGGTGTCTTTGTTTATTATATATGCTGGTATTGTTGTATATGAAGTATATTTTTCTGTTAGTTTTAGATATTCTTTTAGTGTTAAGTTCTCAGCTTTTATTATTTCTAATTCTCTTAACTTTTGTTCTAGTTCACTGTTTTCTTGTTTTAATTGATCATTTTCTGTGCTTAAAGTTTCTATGTTTGTAAAGAAACTTGAGTTTCCTGCTATTTTATTTTTTAAATATGTGTATCCATTTTGTATAGGCATAACAATAGTGTTTATGGCATTTCCTAAATATGAAATGTTACTTAATTTTGTATTTGATAGAATAACTAGTAGTATTAATATTACTACTGTTATTATTATTCCTATTTTTCCACCTTTTTTATTGTTATACATATTTCTATCCTTTCTAGATTTTATTTTTCCTTTAGGAAGTGTGTCTCATCAAATTTTGGCTAAATTTAAAGTTTTTATATTGCTCAGTAGACTTTACTTATTCTTTCTTGCATTTATTAATACTGTTCTTAATTGTTCTATGTCTTCTATTGTTTTTCCTGTTCCTTTTACTACACATTCTAATGGTGCTTCAGCAACAATTGCTGGCATTCCTGTTCTCATTGATACTAGCTTATCAAGATTTTCTATTAATGCTCCTCCTCCTGCAAGTACTATTCCTTTTTCCATTATGTCTGATGCAAGTTCTGGTGGAGTCTTTTCTAATGATGCTTTTACAATTTCTATAATTTCATCAATTGATGACTTCATTGCTTCTTGCGTTTGTGAAGATGTTAGTACACAGTTTCCTGGAAGTCCTGTACTTAAGTCTCTTCCTATTACTTCCATCGTTTTTTCTGTCATTAGTGGCATTGCACATCCTATTTCTTTTTTTATTTGTTCTGCTGTTGTTTCTCCTATTAAAATATTGTATGTCTTTTTTACATAGTCTATTATGTCATTGTTTAATTCGTCTCCAGCAACTCTTAAAGATGTGCTATTTACTATTCCTCCTAATGATATAACTGCAACTTCTGTAGTTCCTCCTCCTATGTCTACAATAATACTTCCACTTGGTGCTGCAACGTCTATTCCTGCTCCTATTGCTGCTGCCATTGGCTCTTCAATTAAATATACTTCTTTTGCCCCTGAATACATTACTGCTTCTTCAACTGCTCTTTCTTCTACTTCTGTAATTCCTGAGGGTACACCTACTACTACTTTCGGTCTACCTGCATTGTATTTATCTGATACTTTTACTATTAAGTTTTTTAATAATAATTGTGTTGCTTTAAAGTCTGCTATTACTCCATCCTTAAGTGGTCTAACTGCTGTTATTTCATTTGGTGTTCGTCCTAACATTTCTTTTGCTTCTGCTCCTGTTGCAAGTATTTCATCAGTTTTAGCATTTATTGCTACAACTGATGGTTCATTAAGTACTATTCCTTTTCCTTTTACAGTGACTAATATGTTTGCTGTTCCTAGGTCTATACCCATATCTTTTGAGCCTAATTTAAAAAAACTTACTTTTTTCTTTTTCATTAATAATCTCTTCTCCTTTTCTTTTTTTGAAACATTATACTTTCATATTGATTATTTTTTCCTATAATCACATGGTCTAATAAATCTATTCCCATTATACTTGCAGCTTCAAAAATTCTGTCTGTTGCCTGATAGTCTTGTTCGCTTGGTGTTGGGTCTCCACTAGGATGATTATGAACTAATATAATTTTGGGTGCTTGCATTTTTACTGCTTCTGCTAGTACTATCTTTGGTTCTAATATGGCATAACTAGTTCCCCCTATTGATAAGTCTAGTATTTTTAGGATTACATTTTTTGCATTTAATATAATTACTTTTGCGATTTCTCTTTCTTCATTACACATCTCGCTAATAAATAGATTTGCAACATCCTCTGTGGTTTTAATTTTTTGATCATTTGTTTTTATAGGTGTTAACATTCTTTTTGATAATTCTGCTAAAGCTAATATTTGTATTGCTTTTACTCTACCTATTCCACTTATAGTAGTTAGTTCATTTATTGTTAATTCTCTAAGAAATGTTAAATTATTTTTGTCTTTTTTGTCATTTAATGCTAGTACCTTTTGTGCTAAGTTTAGAGCAGAGTCACTTTTTGTTCCTGTCTTTATAATTATTGCCAATAATTCTGCATTAGATAACTTTTTTGCTCCATATATTTCTAGTTTTTCGTATGGTTTTTCAGATTCTGGGAGTTCTTTCATTTTTATAGGCATAATTTTTAGTCCTTTCTATATTTTATATTAGCTCCCATTTTTACAATATACTGCCATTTAAAATATTAGTATCATATCTAACTGGTATTTTTTATTAATCCTAATATGCGAGCGACTACTAGTCGCCCCTATAGTCACTTTTGCTAATTATTTACCTTTAAGTATTATAGCTAATCCCCCTATTTTATTAGAATTTTCTGTAAAGAAATATTGCTATTCCAAGTCCTACTATGCTTGCTATATTTATTTTAAAGCTTAGTGCAAATGTTAGTACTATTACCCCCATGTCTAATGTTAATGGAGATGTTAGACCAAATGTATTTCCATATCCAAACCACCAAAGTGCTTCTATGTTTGATACTAATTCTCCAATTAAACTTCCTAATACTATTCCACATAATATGAATATTATAAGTATCCATACATTTTTTTCTCTTGTTGCCATTTTAATACCTCTTCTCTTTTTTTCATTTTTCGCCGTTTTCTCTTACGGATTTCTCTATTAACAGTTTGTCCATAATATTATATCTTGTTCTTAATAATTTTTCAATAGAATTTTTATATTATCTTTGTTTTTTATTGTATATGTGTCAATGATGTGCAACAAACTTTTATAAAAAATTTATAGTATTAT
>CAPZDM010000093.1 GCA_948745425.1 uncultured Clostridia bacterium | reverse complement strand
TGTCTGGTAATGGTCGCCCAACGATTTGCCAATATCTTAATGATAATGGAATTTTATGTAGAAAAGAACTCCAAAGAAGAAAGAAAAGAAAATTAACACTAGACCCATTTGAAATAAGGTCACAATATTTATGGAGTACCTCTACTATTGGCAGAATGCTTCATAACGAATCATATATTGGGAATCTAGTGCAGTTAAAAACAACAAGAGCGACATTTGGTAGCAAAAAATTTATTACAAAAGAGAAAGAAGAATATGTCCGTTCGGAAAATACGCACGAAGCAATTATATCAAAAGAAGATTTTTATAAAATACAGAAAATAATAAAACAAAACGATAAAAAGAAAGTGCATAATTCTCCAGTTTCATATTCGATATTTAATGGAAAATTAAAGTGTGCTGACTGTGGTAGAGCAATGACAAAACAAGAAGATACCAGAGGTAAACGACAACTTTCTAATTATTTCTGTATGAGTTATTTGCAAGTAAGTAAGTCTTGCTCATCACATAAAATAAAGACAAGCGTATTGGAAGAATCAGTTTTGGAGGCAATTCAAGTACAAGTAAAATTAGTAATAGAGTTAGAAAAAAGTCTTTCTAAATTATATTTTAAGAATAATCAAGGCTCTATTGAAAATGAATATAAAAATAATGTAAAAATTGCTGAATTAAAAATATCAAATTTAAAAGAGCAGAAAAGAAAATATTATGAAGAATGGAAATTTAATAAGTTAGAAAAAAGCGAGTTTATGAAATTGTCTGAAGAAATAGAATCTAAAATTAAAAAGTTAGGTGAAGATATAGAGATATATACTTCGACATATAGAGAAAATGTTAAAAAAATAAGAAAAAATGATTATTGGATAGGTCATTATAAAAGAAATAGAAAGATTAAAAGTCTTTCAAAGGAAGTTTTAAATGAACTTATTGATGTTATTTATGTTAGAAAAGATGGTACTTTAGACATTAAATTTAAGTATCAAGATGAATATGAAAGTTTAGTTAATTATTTAAAGGAAGGAGCAAAAGAAAATGAAAAAGTGGACATTAGGAATATATCGCAGGCGTTCATTTGATGAAAAAGGAGAAGAAGAATCAAATAGTGTTGTTAATCAAAAGAAACTAATAGATGATTACCTAGTTGACAAGAATGATATAATTATCTATAAAGACTATGTTGATGATGGATATACTGGTACTGATTTTAATAGACCAGCATATAAAAGAATGCTAAATGATATAAAAAAGAAAAAAATAAATGGTATTATAGTAAAGGATTTATCAAGATTAGGAAGAAATTATATAGAGGTAGGAAATTTTATTGATGAAATAGTACCAGAATATGGTTTAAGATTTATTTCAGTAAATGATAATGTAGATTCTTTTAAAAATCCTAATGTAATGGATTCGCTAGAAATACCATTTAAAAATCTTATGAATGAAAGTTATTCTAAAGATTCATCAAAGAAAATGCGTTCATCACTTAAAGCAAGTAAAAAGTCCGGTAATTTCATCGGAAAAACTGCTCCTTTTGGTTATTTAAAAGATCCAGATAATGTTCATAAACTTATTATTGATAAGGACGCTGCTATTATTGTAAAAAGAATTTTTGACTTGGCTTTAAAGGGAAAGAGTAAACAAGAAATAGTAGAAGAATTAACAAATAACAATATTTTGACACCTAGTGTATATTTAAAGGAAAAGTATGACATAAAAGTTAGTAGAATTAGTTATAAATGGAATACAAAAATGCTTGATACAATATTACAAAATAAAACATATATTGGCTCACTTGTTCAATGTAAAAGGACTAGAATAAGTCATAAAACACATAATATGGTAAGAGTTGCAGAAGATGAGTGGGTCGTTTCAAAAGAAAGACACAATGCTATTATTAAAGAAGAAGTTTTTAATCAAGTGCAAAATATATTATATAATAGAAATGTTAGAGTAAATAAAAATGGTAAATTTTATAAATATACTGGCTTTTTAAAATGTTCCGAGTGTGGTGCAAATTTATATAGAAAAACAAAAATGAAAAATCACAGGCAAAAGGTATATTATTACTGTAGCACCTATTATAATACTAGAAAATGTAATAAGCATTATATTCAAGAAAAAGAACTTGATGAGGTTGTTTTAGAAACATTAAATCAACATATAGATTTGGTATGTGACATAGGAGCAAAGATAGACGACACAATATCATTTTCAAAAATTGAATATAATTCGGAATTAAAAGAAATTAGACTAAATGAAATAAATAAGGAATTAGAAAAATACAAAAGATTATTAGATGAATTAAAAAAAGATTATAAATGTGACTTTATTTCTGAAGAAGACTATGATGAATTTAAGCAAAAATATTTATATGAGATAAATAAACTAAATTTAGAAAAAGAGAATTTAAACAAAAGTAAAATAAATTCATATAATTTAGATTGGCTAAATCAATTCAAAAAAATTGGAAGAATAGAAGTGATTGATAGAAATATTGTAGATAGTTTTATTGAAAACATAATTGTTAATGATGAAAAAGGTGTAGATATAATATTTAGATATAACGATCAATATAAATTAGCAGAAAGGTATCTGAAAAGTCAAAATGATGTGGTATAATATATAAGGAAAAACACTTGAATTTTGTTATAAAAAAATGGTGTGAAAGGAGTAGATTTTAATGAATAATAATGAAACACAGGGGGGGTTGCATAAAAGTGTAATCAACTGGTATCCAGGTCATATGGCAAAAGCCAAAAGACTTATAGAAGATGATTTAAAACTTATAGATGTTGTAATAGAAGTAATCGATGCAAGAATTCCTATTTCTAGTAGAAATCCAGATTTAAATAAAATGGTAAAAAACAAAAAGAAGATTATAATTTTAAATAAGAGTGATTTAGCAGATGATTTACAAACAAAAAGATGGAAAGAACATTTAACAACTAATGATACAATTGCTATAAGTATGAATGCATTAAACAATAATAAAAATAATGAAATATTAGGTACAATAGATAAATTAATGAAAGAAGGAAAAGAAAAAGGACTAGAAAAAGGGAGAGTTGGAAGAACAATAAGAGTTTTAATTATAGGAATACCTAATGTACGGAAAATCATCACTAATAAATCGTCTTTCGAATAAAAATAGACAAGTAGTTGAAAACAAACCAGGAGTAACAACAAAAAAACAGTGGATAAGAATAGGTAACAATATTGAATTGCTAGATACTCCAGGTGTATTATGGCCAAAATTCGAAACTGAAAATATTGCTTTAAATTTAGCATATACAGGAACAATAAAAGACGAAATATTAGATAATGTAGAAATTGCTTATAATTTGGTAAAATACTTATTAAATAATTATAGAACTAATTTAGTAGAAACATATAAACTAGATAATGAGCAAGTAGAAGAAATATTAAAAAATGAAACCCAAATGGAAAATGAAAATATAATGGATGTAATGAGACTAATAGGCAAAAAAAGAGGAGCTATTATTTCAGGAGGAAACATTGACGAAACAAAAACAGCAAATATAATAATAAAAGATTTTAGAGAAGCTAAAATAGGAAAGATAACATTAGAAAGAGTCAATGTTTCGTGAGAAATTTGCAAAGCAAATTTCGCTCGACCAAGTGACGAAACAAAAACAGCAAATATAATAATAAAAGATTTTAGAGAAGCTAAGATAGGAAAAATTACATTAGAACATTGTATTTAATTGTAGGGGAACCGTTTTAACTAGGCACGAAGTAAGAAATGACACCACTGTTCCCTATCTTGTTTTGATATAATAAAAAGGAAGGATAAAGAAATTGGAAGAAGAGAATCAAAGAGTAAATAATCTAAATCCATTAACGTGGGCATATATAGGAGATGCAGTATATGAATTATATATTAGACAGAACCTGATTGAAAATACTAATTTAAAACCACATAAATTACACATAGAAGCAGTAAAAAAAGTCAAGGCAGAAGCACAATCTAAAATTTTGCAACAAATAGAAGAAAAGTTAAGTGATGAAGAAAAAGAGATTATTAGAAGAACAAGAAACACAAAAAATCATCATCTGCCAAAGAATTCAAATGTAAAAGAATATATGTATGCAACAGCATTTGAAGGATTAATAGGATATTTATATCTTACAGGAAAACAAGAAAGATTAAAAGAAGTTCTAAATTACTGTATATAAAAGGAGAATAACATATGAAATTACGAGAGAAAAAAGGAAAAATTGCATTAATTTTTAATATAGCTTTAGTAATCATTGCAATAATTATAATCTATCAAGTATGGCATATATATAGAATCAATGATTTTGGGAACTTTGATAAAGCAGAATATACAATAGGACTATCAAACTTTAGCAGAGATGATAAAGTGAAATATTCTGATAAATATAGCTATAAAATTGAATCAAATGAATTCAACGATGCTTTAATATATAGAAATATTGAAGTTAATGAAAATTCAGTATATAGAGTTACAGCAATGGTAAAATATGAAAATGTGAAAAATGAAAAGAGTGAGTCAGAAGGTGGAGTAAATATAGGAATAATGGATACAACCGAAAAATCCAATAGTCTTGTTGGAAGTGGAGATTGGCAATTATTAACATTTCAATTTGATTCAAAGAATAGAAAAAATGTAGATATAGCTTTTAGATTAGGTTCATATGATGATAATTCAAAAGGAACAGTGTGGTTTTCTGATTTCAAAATAGAAAAGGGTAACAAAGATTCCAATAATAATTGGAACTTTATATGCTTAATAATGAAAAATTTAGAGGTTAACATTGAAAATAAAGGTATTATTACTAAAGCCAAATTGAAACTAGAATCTTCAGAAATATCATTAATAGATAAAAACATGAAAAGATTTCAAACTTCTATGAAAGAAATGTCTCGGAGGATTAATGACAGTAACATATAAAATTGTTGTAGTAGAAGAACCTATAACATCAATAAGTTATAGTGATGAATATGGATATTATGTTGGTGCAACAGATGTAGAAGATATTTTAGATGAATATATGAATAATGGAACAGAAGAATATGACCATATATTTATATCCTATAAATTAGGAGAAGAATTACATGAAGAAAGAATAAGAACTGGAGATTGGATAGGTCTTCG
>CAPZDM010000092.1 GCA_948745425.1 uncultured Clostridia bacterium | reverse complement strand
TAGTTATTCGCATAAGCCAAATTCTATCTTGACAAATAGATGGGATTAAAAATTTCAGCCACCCAATACGATTACAAGCCATTTTTCCTTTTTCATTTTTCTGCCTGTATTTGCAATTATTTTTATCACAATTAATACTTTGCCATCCATTCGGACCTTTTAAATTTGCGTTGCTTGAATTTATCATACAATAGCAGACCTTTCCAGATTGATTATTTCTTTCGTATTTCATTGAAAAGGGTTCGTCTAACAGTTCTATATCTAAACTTCTTTTTCCTTTATAGAGTTCATTAAATCGCTCTAAAAATTTTTGCATAAATTCATCTTGAATTTTTGCAATAAAATGTCCATATTCAAGCAATTTTGTGCCACCATTATTATTTATGATTTTCTCGCCATGTTGTACTCTTCCTATTACTGGTAAATTTACATATCTTGATTGTTCCATTTTGACCTTCCTTTCTATTATGCAACAGCTAATTGTCGCATACAATAACTATATTTTTTGACTTTAGATAAATTGATAGTATAAATTGGATATATTGAGCCTTTTGTAACACATATACCAATTTGCTTTTTTAAAATTCCTAAATCAATTAATTGTGGTATCAAGTCGGGTTTATATTTGCAGTCTACTACAATTTCATTGCTTTTTAGTAATGTTTTATGTTGTTCAAGTGTAATATCAGCAAAATGTGCTGTTTCGTCTGTTCTTGGATCAACTCCAAATAAGCTAAGTTGTAAATTACCATTTTTATAATTTGAACTATGTATAAAACAGTTTTCAAATAACATTTCGTATAGTTCAAAGGTAAAACCACCTTCCATAATTAAAATCTCCTTCCAATTTTTTGTGTAAAAGATTTTTTTGATAAATCCTCCTTTCCTTATATTTTGGGGCAAAAAAAGAGAAAGCAAAATTTAATCGAGATGGGGGGAATCCCAATTAAAATCTTACTTTCTTTTATTTTTAAGCATAACAAATAATCTATATATTCGTATGGCTTGTACCCATTTTATGCTACATATAAAATGTAGAAAAACTACTACTAACTAAAATTTTAGTAGTTATGCCACAAATACTTTGTGGGTAGTTATAGAAAATTCTATAACATAATCTTTATACACACTTATATTTTACATATTTTTTAATTCAAATTCAATAAACACGCCTAAAAAAATTTTTTATTTGAGATATATATGCTTAGAAGGTTTTTTGGTATAGAAAAAATTATATTTAAAAAACTTTTTTCAATATAGTATATAGTATTATAATTTGATATAATTAAAAAAATTAGAAAAGTTTGTAAGGATTTTGAATTTCATACGTCATATATACAAGGGGGATAAAAGTTATGCAAAATATTGAGCAAATATACGAAGAACATTTTGAAACAGTAAACAAATACTTATTCTGTCTAACTCATAATAAAGATATCTCTGAAGAACTTACACAAGAAACTTTTTATAGAGCAATTAAGAAAATTGACACATATAAAGGGGAATGCCAAATATCAGTATGGTTATGTCAAATTGCTAAAAATTTATGGTATGATCAATGTAGAAAGAATAAAAAGGTAATAAATGAAGAAAATGAACTATTTAATGAACAAACATTAAATACATTAGAGGAACAAGTTATTTTAGATGATGAAAGAATAGCTCTGTATAAGAGAATGCAAAAGCTAGATGAGAAAACAAGGGAGGTACTATATTTAAGGCTAACTGGGGAACTAAGTTTTAAAGAGATAGGTATTATTTTAAACAGAACAGAGAATTGGGCCAGTGTAACATTTTATAGAGGAAAAAATAAATTAATGGAGGTTGATTAATATGAATGAGAAAAAGGATTGCAAAATTATTCAAGACTTATTACCAAATTATATTGAAGAACTAACAAATGAAGAAACAAACAACTTTATTGAAAAACATTTAGAGGAGTGTGATGAATGTAAGCAAATATTAGAAAATATGCAAAAAGATTTAAAACTTAATATAGATAATAAAGATAAAAGGACTATAAAATATTTCAAGAAATATAGAAACAGATTGAGACTTTTAAAAGTTATATTATTAGTAATAATAGTTATATTCATAAGAAATATTACAAGAAAAATGATTATATTGTCAGATATGTATAATAAAGCAAACACATATGTAAATTCTGATAATTACCATTCTATATCATATAGCTATTATAAAGATAAAATTTTCATAACAGAAAATTGGGGACTAGGAGACAAAAGAAAAGCAGTAATTACAGCTATGACACTAGAAGGAACAACGATAACTTCAATATATGGAAATAAAATTGGCACGGATGAATGGGGAAATGAGCGATATAATACCAATATGTATACTGTGACAGAAAATAATAAAACGGCAAAACTAGATATAAATATGGGAATAAATAGTGTTCCACATAGTATGCTTGATATATTAAGAGATGACTTTTATAGACTATTTTTAAGTTCTATACATTCATCTATAAAAAGCGTAACTCTTAATGGAGAAAAATATTATTATATTCAATCTTCTGATTATTTTGTTAATGGTATGTATATAAGTAAAGATACTGGACTTACGATGAGGATATTATCACAAGAAGTACAAAATTCAGAAGGTGTACTTGAAAGATTACCAGCAGAAGAATATGTATATGAATTTAACACTGTAACAGAGAAAGATTTTATTGAACCAGACATCAATGAATATGAAATAGAACAATAAATATAAAAGAAAAGAGTCCATTGGACTCTTTTCCCTCAACGAAAATGCACTAAATATTACATTTGAAATTACATAGATTTAACAGTCTTTACGGCTCTGCATAGATACCACCGTCAATATCTCCACCCCCCACAAAACTAATTGCATATCTACGATTTACGGTATCAAGTGCGAGAGCTGCATAATGATGACATGTACCCCACATTGAGCTAATAATCAGTATTATTGATGCTGGTAACGCTGGCAGTATCCTCAGAAACGTCTACCTGCTCAATCTGAGATTTTAGGTACTCTGTCTATTTATGCTGCAAATGCAGACATAGGTGCACAAGACAAAACTGTGCAAATGAATAATAAAAGTGCAATTGATTTGTTCATGAAAAAACCTTCTATTCTGAAATAGAGCATTTTCATTGATTTAACAAAGAGTAAGAAGTATGGATATAGAACATATCCATCGTATTGTGGTAAAATCAATATTTTTTCGTTTTCAACTACAATTCCATAAATGTGTACAGATAAATCTAAATTATTTATATCTGTAGTATATTTGTTATTATAAACATCGTAAGTATCAATTTTATTATTTTTAATCATATAAAATTCCTATTCAATAATTTTTAAACGATTGCCTTAAATTATTTGACTTTTCCTAAAAATCTGAGTATAATATAGATAGAAAATGAGAAACCATAGTTAAATATGGTTACCACTTTATATAAAAGTAACAACAACACATTCACTCGGTCAAAAGCAGAATGTGTTGTTGTTTTAATCCTTATCTATAATTTTATTAACATATTGTATGTAACAAACGGTCAATAAGGCTACGTTTAGAGTAACTGATGCCATTAAGGCTAATATTAAGAATAATATAAAACTCATAAACACCACCTCACTTTCTCATAGTCGAAACTATGTTAGTAAAGTGGCAACACAAAACTACTTATCTCATCTCTATCCTGTACTACTATACTACATAATTTTTCATAATACAAGCGAACAAAACAAAATTTTGTATATTTTTGTAGCTAACTAAAGTAATAAATTTAATTAATGTATTAAACTATTAAAATTTTTAAATAAAGAGCAATAAAACACTAAAGAATAATATAGATACACAACAACTTATTACTATGTACACTATAAAAATTTGTTTACACCAATGTACACCAATTGTACAGCAAATTTTATACTAAACTGTGATAATTTATGATAGGTAACTATCTTCTAAAATGAAAAATACTCCCTTACAAAGAGAGTATTTCTGCATTTTGAGCCAGTATATGATACTTTGTGATACTCTGTATCATTTGCTTAAAATGCTAATTTTTTGGAGGCGTAAACCAAATCAGAAGAACCTACAAGTTCAGTAAAATAGCTATATTCAAGACTTTGTATTCCTTAATGTACAGCTATTGTACAGCATATTTTAAAAATTATAGTTCAGAAAAGCTAATTTAAACTTTATAAAGATATAATTTAATTCTTACTATTCTCTTGAAGCCTCTCTTTCTTCAAATATATGTATTAATCTTTGAATATTTCTCTTTCTTGTTTTCATTTCTTCTACATATCTATTTAATGCTTCTTGAGTTAATCCTACTCTTTTTCCTATATTTTGTATTTCATATTCATAACTTTTAGCTAATGCTTTTTCTAGAACATATGGAGAAATATCACATTTTTCAACTGCAAATGTATCACTATCAACTTCATCATCAATATTTCTGCTATTGTTTTTACTTTCCTGTTGATTATGGCTAAAACAATGTCCCAATTCATGACAATATATAGCTTTTCTTTCTTCTGTAGTTAATCCGCATTTCTGATAATTTTCTTTTATCTCTTATTATCAAAGCTACGCTATCATGTATTTTACAAGTTCCACATGGTTGTTTAAAGTCAATATTTTCAATAACATCTGCATATATCGCTAAGAAATCTTTGAACTTAATTAAATCCGATACTATTACAGCTTTATTTTTTCCTATTTGTATTTGTTTTCCTTTTTTATATTTACTTATTATTTCTAACATTATATTTTAATCTCCCATTTTAAAAATCTATTTGACTTTTCCTAAAAATCTGTGTATAATATAGATAGAAAATGAGAAACACAGAAATGTGTTGCCAAAAAGAAATGTTTAACCATTCTCTCCGTCAAAAGCAGAATGGTTATTTTTTATTGTTTATGTAGTAGCCAACAAATGATGCCTAACAAAACAATGTTTATGATAGTTACACCTACTAATCCGTAGAAAAGTAGCCTAGTTATTACTAATAATGCTGATTCTACCATAGCACCACCCCCATATATCAGTCTTACAACTAAAAGTCGTAGAGGTTTATGTATAAACAAGTTGTCAAAGGTGGCAACACACTCCGCTTATTCTCATTTTCATAAATAACTATATAACATTTATTGGAAAAATACAAGCGAACAAAACAAAATTTTGCATATTCTTGTAGCTAACTAAAGTCATA
>CAPZDM010000091.1 GCA_948745425.1 uncultured Clostridia bacterium | reverse complement strand
AGATGCAAATAGCCCCTCAACAGATACGATATATTTTTTTGACACACGCTCACGACGACCATGCAGGATATCTAAATGAGATACTTTTTGAATGTCCCAACACTCAAATTGTTATGAGTAGCAAAGCGTTAGATGGTTTATCCAGAGGACAGAATTCCTTTTGTGGTGGTTGCACGACGAAGTTTAGTTTATTCTTTTGTACCTTGATGAAGTTTGTCGGAAAGGGTAAGCATTTATTTCCAAAATTGAAGCAAGAGTATAAATGTAGATGTATTAAAATCAGCAATCAAAACCGTAAACAAGTAGAACTTTTATTGCAAGGAAGAATTATTGATACTCCAGGTCACACCAATGACTCAATCTCTCTTTTGCTAAATGATGGTTCTTTATTTTGTGGTGATGCGACTATGAACGGATTGCCAAGCTTAAACAGGATAACTATTTGGGTGGAGGACAAGACTGCGTTTCTACAATCTTGGGAGAAAATTATTGCTCTTAAACCGAAGATGATATATCCAGGACACGGTAAGCCATTTAAATATGGCGAACTGAAAGCAAATATAAATCGAGCAAAAAATATGAAACTATTGCCACTTAGATAAATTACAATTTTGTAATTCGAAAAATTATAGTAAGTTATCACTGAGATTAGGATGAAAAAATTGAATATAAAGAAAATTAAAAATAGAAATATGCTATAGAAAATTATAATGTTAATGAACTATCAGTAAATGAACAAAATACACAAGCAAACCATTAAAAGATTTCATATATGAAAGCAATAATGGTAAAGGAAAAACTACACTCTTAAAATTATTGCAGGGAAAATATGAATATAAAGGAACAATATCGAAAAATGTTGATGTTGATTATTTTCCATTTGAAGTAACAAACAAAAAATCATGAGTTCTAAATAATTATTATTATAATAATAATTTCTATTAGAATAGAAATAAAGTTAAAGGAGGAAAGAATTTTGGCAGTAAAATTAAATCCAAATAAAAAAATTGTAGACATGATAAAAGAAGGCCTTAAAAAAACAGGAGGTTATTGTCCTTGTAGAACTGAAAGGACAGATGACACCAAATGTATGTGCAAAGAATTCAAAGACCAAATAAAAGACCCTAAATTTGAGGGATACTGTCATTGTATGCTTTATTATAAAACTATTGATTAAAGGAGGAGAAATAGATGAGTGAAATAAATTTAGATTCAAGTAATTTTAATGAAGAAATAACTAAAACTAACAAATTAGTTTTAATTGATTTTTTTGCAACATGGTGTGGACCATGTAATATGTTATCACCAATCATTTCGGAGATAGCAAATGAGTATTCAAATAGTGTTAAAGTTTGCAAAGTAAACATAGACGAAAACCAAGATTTAGCACTAAAATATAATATAATGAGTGTACCAACTCTTATATTTTTAAAAAACGGAAAAGTTGTAAAAAGCAGTATCGGTTTTTGTTCAAAATCTGAATTGGATAATATAATAAATAATTTATTGTAAACAATAATATCAGTAAGGATGATGATACTGTAAAACCGTAAATGTATTAAAAATTCTGTAATCAGCATTAGCTATTACAGAATTTTTGTTACAACAATAATATTTCTCTGCGAAATTTAAAAAAATATATTGAGAAAAAATATAAACTATTGTATAATAAAAATATCGTATATAAAAGATAATAATTAAACGAAAGGAAAAATGAAAGTGGAACAAGAAAAAAAAGAACTTATAAAAGAAATTTTAGAATGGATATATTGTATTATAATAGCCATTATATTGGCGTTAATAGTTAGGTATTATGTAGGAACACCAACAGTAGTTCAAATGAAATCTATGATACCAACATTTGAAGAAGGTGACAGACTAATTTTAAATAGACTAGCCATAACTTTAAAAAGTGATTTTAATAGAGGGGAAGTCATAACATTTGAAGCACCAAGTTCAGAATATAAAAGTTTAACACAAGAAATTAAAGACAATCCAGTTGCCAAATACGAGCATAACCCAACAAATATATTTAAGAAATTTACTTACTATGTTTTAGACATCGGAAAGAAAAGTTATATCAAAAGAATAATAGGACTTCCAGGAGAACATGTACAAATTGAAAATGGTAATGTCTATATAGATGGAGCACTATTAAATGAAGAATACTTACAAGAAGGTGTAACAACAACAAGTCCAATATTCACAGATATCACTGTTCCAGAAGGATATATATTTGTAATGGGAGACAATAGAAGTGGAAGTATGGACTCGAGAGAATTTGGATGTATACCAATATCAAAAGTAGAAAGCAAAGTATGCCTAAGATTCTGGCCATTCAATAAATTCGGAACAGATTGGTAACAGTTCAAATAAAATTACAAACAAATAAAAATTTTACTCGCCGACCAATCGTATAGGTATTTGAAAAAAAGGAAAAAACATTTATGAACAATCAAGAAATAGAACAATTATTAAAAAAATCAATACAAACAGATAAAATCTTACATAGTTATATGTTTATAGGAAATAAACTAACCCAAAAGGAAAAAGTTTCTAATCAATTTGCAAAACAGATACTATGTTTAGATAAAACAAATACACCATGTAATAATTGTAAATCATGTATAGAACTAGACAATAAAAACCATCCAGATTTTAAAGAAATAGAAATTCAAGACGGTGAAAATGCAATAAAAATAGAGCAAATAAGAAAACTACAAGAAGACATAATAAAAAAGCCAATTATATCACAAAGAAAAATATATATAATAAAAAATAGTGACAAGATGACAACACGGAGCACAAAACTGTCTATTAAAAACTCTAGAAGAGCCACCACAATATATAACAATAATCTTATTAGTAGAAAATGAAAACAATATTTTAAACACTATAAAATCTAGATGCACAAAAATAGTTTTTACAGAAGAATCAAAAATAAGCATGACAGAAGAGCAAAAAGAAATATATTTAGAACTAGAGAAAATATTTGGAAATATTGATAATTACACATTACTAGATTTATTAAATAAGATAGATATATTGTATAAAGGAGAAAAAAACATACTTGAAATATTAGAATACATAAATATAATACTATATAAAAACATAACAAAAGATGGGCGAAATATTAAATACATAGAATATATAGAAGACACAAAGCAAAGATTACAAGCAAATGCTAATTATAATATGTGTATCGACAATTTATTATTAAATATATGGAATAAAGACAATTAGAAAGGAATGTAATATATATGAAGACAGTAATAGGAGTAAGACTAAGAAGACCAGGAAAGGTATATTACTTTAGTCCAGGGAACAAAAAAATAAAAAAAGGCGACTTTGTCATTGTAGAGACAACATTTGGACAAGAATATGCAGAAGTAATAATGGGAAACAAAGAAATAGCAGAAGAAAAGATAGTTGCACCATTAAAAGACGTAATAAGAATAGCAAATGCAAAAGACAGAGAACAAAATGAATTAAACAAAAAAAAGGAAAAAGAAGCATTTGAAATAGCAGAAGAAAGTATAAAAAAACATAAATTAGCAATGAACTTAGTAGAAGTTCAATATCAATTTGATAATAGTAAGATTCTATTCTACTTCACTGCTGAAGGAAGAATTGACTTTAGAGAATTAGTAAAAGACTTAGCAGGAATTTTTAAAACAAGAATAGAACTAAGGCAAATAGGATTAAGAGATGAAGTAAGAAGAATAGGTGGAAATGGAATCTGTGGTAGAGAACTTTGTTGTTGTTCATATTTAGGAGACTTTGACATGGTTTCAATAAAAATGGCAAAAGAACAAAACTTATCACCTACTCCATCAAAAATTTCAGGATGTTGTGGAAGACTAATGTGTTGTCTAAAATATGAAGTAGAAGTATATGAAGAAAAAAATGCGAGGCTTCCAGGAATAGGAGCGATAGTAAAAACACCAGAAGGTGAAGGCGTAGTAGAAGGATTAGAAATACTAAAAGAAATAGTAAAAGTAAAAATAAAAGATAAAGATGATAACGAATATCATAAAAAATATGAACTAAAAGATATCAAAATAATAAAAGATGTAGAAAAGAACTCAAATAACGAAGAAGACGATGAAGAATTAAAAAATTTAGAAAACTTAGACAAAATAGAAATACAAAATGCTAAAGAAGAATAAAAATATAGATATAGTAAAAATGGAGGGAGGTGTATAAAGGTGGCATACAAAATAACAGATAAATGTATAAAATGTGGACTTTGTGCACAACAATGCCCAATGAATAGCGAAGGAGAATGCATAAAAGAAGGAGATAGCAAATACGAAATAAATCCAGATATATGTATATCATGTGGAACATGTGCATCAGTTTGTCCAGTAGAAGCACCATGTGAAGAGGAATAGTGAAATATATGGGGGCTTTCTTTTAAAGAAGGTTCTCATTTTTTATAGAAGGAGTACATATGCAAATTGAAAACGGAAAATTTTATTTTATAAGTAATGAATTTATTAATAAATATGGATTGAAATTTAATTTAATGCAGAATAAGGAAACAGGAAATAAAAGACCTTGTTATTTTTGCTTTAAAGATAAATTGGAAGAAGACATTGCAGAATTATTAGATTTTTATTCTCCAAAGGAAATGCCCTGCGTTGTAGGGGCGATTAGTAATCGCCCGTGTAATAGTAAAATAATTATATTATAAAACCTAGGTATTTTTCATATCATATTGACGAACAATGTATAATGTTGTAAAATATTAATGTAAATAGAGTAAGAAATAAATAGTTAAGACTCATTAAACGGGAAGTTGTTAATGAGGCAAAGATGAAATCTGCTTATTTATTTCTGCATTCCGCTATGAAAAAGAGAAAAATTATTTATATAGAATCTTCTTTTTTGGAAACTCTAATTTTACAAGAAAGGAGAATTTTTTATGTCAAAAACAAAAAAAATGATTTTATCAGCACTATTTATTGCACTAGGTATAGTATTATCAAGATTTCTAGGATTTAAGGTAGTAAACATATCCTTTAGTTTTGGATTTGTTCCACTAGTATTATCAGCTATCTGGTTAGGACCCAAATATGCAATCATAATTGGAGGACTTGTAGACTTAATAGGAGCATTACTTTTTCCAAAAGGAGCATACTTTGTAGGATATACAATAGACTCAATGATAGATGGATTAATCTATGGACTAATATTATTTGAAAAACCAGGACAAGAAAGAAGCACAAAGGAATTTATAATAAGACTACTAATCTCAACATTCATAGTATCTGTATTATGTAATCTATTCTTATCATCTCTATGGTCATATCTTGTATATGGAAAAGCATACTTAGCTGCATTAACAGC
>CAPZDM010000090.1 GCA_948745425.1 uncultured Clostridia bacterium | reverse complement strand
TTAATTCATCTGCTTTATCTTTTTCTACTTTTTTTACAATTGTCTCGATTGAACTTTTCTTTTTTACTTTTTTAAGAACCTTTTCATAATCTAATTCAAATATATTAGATAATGCATTTGCAACTTTTTCTTTATTCTCATTTTCAATATTCATCGGATTTATTGTTACTGTTTCTACTGTGGCTGAAACTGCTAGTTCTACTCCATTTCTATCATATATAGTTCCTCTACTTGGATTTATTGCTCTATCTAATGTTTGTTGTTTATATGCTAATGACTGTAATTCTGCTCCTTGTACGAATTGAATCCACCCAATTCTTATAATAAGTAGCATTAAAATTATGGTTAATACAAAGAAATTATTTCTTATTCTCTTTTTTGCACTAATGCTTGGCATTACAATTCACCTCTAATTCAATTTATTATATTATATTGAATTTTAGTGATTTTATGAATAACAAGAAAAGTCTATCCTCTTATTAAAGGACGCCCTCAGGGCGCCCTTACATTCTATTTTATTAAATTCTTTATCAAATTAAAGATTTTTGTAAAATAATTTTCTTCTTCTAGTTGAACTTCTTCTGAACCTGATTCCACATAGTCTGTCTTTGGAAGACTTACATATTTAATTTGTTCATTTGATAATGTTTTCATTCCAAGCATTGTCTCTGCTTCCTCTTGTATTGTTTTAAGGTTTAAACGGCTTTCTATAGTTGCCTGTAATTGTTCATTTTCTTTTTCAACTACTGCTAAATTGCCTTTTAATTTCTTTATTTCAGCATATTTAGAATCAATTATCGCATTTCTATAGCTTATAGTAAAAAACGCTAAAAATCCAATTAATACAAAGAATACTATCTTTACTTTTTTTGATGACTTAATTTTGGTATTCTTCTTTTTATATGTATCTGATTTTACATTAGAACTTTTTTTAGCAGTCTTTTTTCTTACTGGTTCATAATCAGTTCTAATCTTCCTTGGACTTGTTTCATACTGATATCTAGCCATTTTTCCTTCTCCTTTCTTTAGTATTTTCTAATTTCTCTCGAAAACTCTTAGTTTTGCACTTTTTGCTCTAGAATTTTCTTTTTGTTCTTTTTCTGTTGGTATTATTGGTTTTTTTGTTATTATATTTCCTTGTGATTTTGCTCCACAAATACAATATGGTAAGTCTTTTGGACATGTACATTTTCCTTTTGCATCTTGATATGCATTTTTTACTGCTCTATCTTCTAATGAATGAAAGGTTATTATACATAATCTACCTTTTGATTTTAAAACTTCTATTGAATCTCTTACTGTATTGTATAGTGGCTCAATTTCATTATTTACCTCTATTCTTATCGCTTGAAATGTTCTTTTTGCTGGATGCCCTTCTTTTTTTGCAAATCCTGGAACTGAGTTTTCAATAATTTCTACTAATTCTCCTGTTGTTAATATTTCTCTGTTTTTCCTATACTCACATATATTTTTAGATATATTTCTTGCGAATTTCTCTTCTCCATACTCAAAAATTATTCTTGTTAATTCTTTTTCTAAATATGTATTTACTATTTCTTTAGCTGTAAGGCTTTGACTTCTATCCATTCTCATGTCTAGTTCTGTGTCTTGTGACATATAGCTAAAGCCTCTATTTCTTTCGTCTAATTGATATGATGAAACTCCTAAATCTAATAAAATTCCATCTACTTTTTCAATTTTTAAATCTTCTAATATTTCTTTTATTTCATCATGGTTTGCATGTACATATTTGATATTTTGAAATTCTTTTAATTTTTCCTTTGCTGCCTTTAGTGCTTCTTCATCTCTGTCAATTCCTATTAATAATCCTTGTGATGATAATTTTTTTGCAATTTCTAAGCTATGTCCTGCCCCACCTAATGTACCATCAACATATATGCCATTAGGATTAATATTTAAATTTTCTATACATTCTTGTAATAATACTGGCTTATGTTTAAATTCCATTTTATTCTCCTAAATTAAAAATACAATTGGTATCTTTCTGATACCAATTGTATTCCAATTAATTCTTTTCTCTTATGTATATTAATAATTCCTTGGCATCTTAATATTTACTTTTGTTTATTAAAAATCTTTTGTTTATTATAAAGTCTTTTTCTTTTGTTTTTTCTATTATCTTTAGTATATTATTGTATTAGCTTATCTTTAGTATTTTATATACACTTCTTTTGAATTCTTCACCCAAGTGAAATTTGCAAATCAAATTTCTTACATTTGAAGTATTTGTATCACTTCTTTCCGAGTGAAGTTCTAGAAGTTATATACCGAGCATTGTCATATTCTCAGCAATTTCATCTGCTGAAATATTTTCTTCACTACTATAGTTTGTCCAAGATTCTTTGTTCCAAATTTCTAGTCTTGTACCAACTCCTATTATTACTATTTCTTTGTCAATGTTTGCATATGTTCTTAAATTTGCTGGTACTAAGAAACGACCCTGTTTATCAATTTCACATTCAACTGCGCCAGATAAGAAAAATCTTACAAAGTCTCTTGCATTTTTATTTGTTAGTGGAAGTGTTTTTAGCTTTTCTTCAAAATTTGCCCATTCAGATTTTGAATATGCAAACAGACATTTATCAAGTCCTTTAGTAATTATGAACTTTTCTCCGATATTTTCTCTTAATTTTGATGGCATTATTATTCTGCCTTTAACATCTACAGAATGCTCATATTCACCAATAAACACTTGAACTCACCTTCTTTTCACTTCGTGGCACTTTGCTCCACTTTCCTCCACTTTGTATCAATTTTATTATATATTTATATAAATTGCAATAGTTTTATTAAATTTTTTTGATTTTTTTGTTTTATAAATTTGTGTTTGTATAAGAACCCTCAGTCACTTCGTGACAGCTCCCTTAAATAAGGGAGCCAAGGGTAGAACAAGCGTCTTGCCTCCCTTACAGAAGGGAGGTGGCAGCCGAAGGCTGACGGAGGGTTTTAGAAGGCAAAATGGTATAATCATCCCAGCAACCCCCAATTTAGGTGTGTCCCAATTTCCGAAAAAGTGGAAAAGAGAACCGTCCCAATTTCCGATTTAGGTGTGTCCCAATTTCCGAAAAAGTGGAAAAGAGAACCGTCCCAATTTCCGATTTCCAATTTCCGAAAGAACCACCCCAATTTCCACCAATTTCCAGAAATTCACAAATATACATTATTTTTCATATTATTAAATATAAAGATATTTTAAGGAGCAAAAATATGGCAAAAATATTAGTTTATAATAATGATTCAGATAGATTTGAAACCTATTATAGGGATGAAAATTCTGCTATGCCTTATAATGCAAATTCTACATTATTGGTAAGAGAATTTAGGGGTTCAAGCAAAAGCCCAACTTTATGGACAACCAAAAGAGTTATGCAGGCTTGGAATACACAAAGATATTTATGGGGTGGGCCTATTCCTGTAGGCTTTGCATTTAAACGTTCTTGGGAAGGTGGACATTCTCGGTCAATCTCAACATTATGCTGGAACAGCTTTTGATGTCGCTCAGCTTTGGACAAATGAAAGAAGAGCTAGATTAAGAACCAGTGCTATTAATTCTGGTGTATGGTCTTATGTTGAACCTGTTTCTATTTCTCCTACTTGGGTTCATTTTGATAGAAGGCAAAAGCCACCTGCTTGTAGTTCTGGTGGTTATCCTACTCTAAGGCGAGGCAGTTTAAGTGTTTATGTGCTTATTCTTCAAGATGGATTAAATACTTTAGGTTTTACTACTGGTGGTTTAGATGGAATTTTTGGTAGTAGAACTTTTGAGGCAGTCAAAGCTTATCAAAGCAGTCGTGGTTTAGCTTCTGATGGTATTGTTGGTTGCAATACTTGGCGTTCTCTTCAAGAAAATGTTATAGGTATTGGTAGAACTTCTACTACGATAGATTAGATTTAAAAAATCACAATAATGTTTTAACATTATTGTGATTTTAATTAATACTTTTTCTATAATTATACTTTTAGTACATTTATTACTTTTCCTAGATTACATCTTTGTAGTATTTTTTGTATCTATAATTAGATTATCATCTAAATTATTTTGTTAATTTTTATCTAAATTTATTACCTCTGTTTTACCTATAATTATACATTAACTCATGTGTTGCATCTTGTAAAATATTTTGTACAAATGTAGAATTTTATATTATTTTGTGTTATATTGTAAACATTATTAAATAAAATTTATTTGTTAGAGTATTATTACTCGAATGGAGGTTTTATGGATATTAAACCAATGAAAATATTGATACTTGAAGACGATGTGACAGCTTGTAATGATTTTATTAATTGTATTAACTCAAGAGATGATATCAATTTAGTAGGCATAACAGATTCAGATATAGATGCTTTGAAATATGTAAAACTACGTCACCCAGATGGTATTGTTTTAGATATTGAACTAAATAATAGCATTTCTGGTAATGTAGATTCTCTAGAATTTTTAGATGAATTGAAGAATTTAAATCTAAATTATAGTCCTATAATTATTGTAACTACTCATATAAATTCTAGCAAAACTTATGATATCCTTCATAAGAAGGGTGTTGATATAATTCTCTATAAAAATCATCCAAAATATTCTAGTAATCATGTATTAAATCAATTTATAGCATTAAGAAATACTCCTTCTATTCATTCTGTTGCTTCTCTACAAGAAGATATATTGGAAACCGAAAATAAAATTTCTAATTTGATATATCATGAACTTGATTTAATAGGAATAACTTCAAAACTAAAAGGTAGAAAATATGCACATGATGCTATATTGTATTTAATTCAAAATCGTAGAAGTAATTGTGAAAGTAATATTAATGTAATTCAATACTTGACTAAAGTGTATAAGAGGTCTAACAATACTATATCCACTGGAATACAAAATGCAATTACTCATGCTTGGAATGTATCTTCTCTTGAAGATTTAGCAACACATTATACTGCTAAAATAAACTATCAAACTGGCATACCTAGCCCAATGGAATTTATTTACTATTATGTAGAGAAGATAGAGAAACTTATTTAGTATGTTTTGAATTCTACGAAATTCTATCCTTAATAATATAATAAAATTTTTTCTAATGAAAACGTTGCAGTATCTTAGATGTAGCTCATTTAAGATACTGCAACATTTGTTTTACTTATCCCATGTTTTCCCATTTTTCGTCATTTTTCGACATAATTTCCCACCATTAAATACCATTTATTCTACCAGTATAAATGGTATCTTTTTAGTGTATTGTGCAAAAATCAACTATTTACCAAAACTTTCCAATACATAAATAGTTTGGATTTATTAGAATTTCTATCATTTTTTGTGTATATTTCTTCGTCCATGACCTTAATGGACATTGGCAAGAACCTACACATTAATTATTAAATCCGATTTTATTAGCACAATAATTTTATAAAAGGAAGGTGGTGTTATTGTCAATACTAAAATGTACAAAATGGGCAAAATATTTTTGTATAAAATT
>CAPZDM010000089.1 GCA_948745425.1 uncultured Clostridia bacterium | reverse complement strand
CCTCATAACAGAGGTGACAGATACGCTAAATATCAATGATACAGTACACTAGATTAAAAAAGGATGTGAAAGAATTATTAGTAAATATGCCACAAACAGTTATAGGTGCAATTTTTGATTTTTACGAACTAAAAAATAGAGATAATATTACAAGTGAGGATTATTTTTATATAGTAAATAAAGAAATTAAATGTTTAGACCAAATAGAGGATGTCGAGGATTTTTTAGTGGAATTTTTTAAATATGCTGTACAATCAATTATGTATGATATGACTGATAAAAATATGATGGTTTTGCTAAATATTATTAGACGAACCTCTTTGATAGATCAATATATATTTTTCCTCAGTATATGTGATTATATACTGAGAACATTTAATGAAGGAGAGATGTATTTATGGATAAAGGCATATATTCAAGAGTTATCTTTTATTGATGATGATCATTTAATAGCGGTGAGATTTTTATTTGATACTAAAGAAAATAGAAGAAGTAAATATACTTTAAAAAATGGGTTAGAGAAGGCTAAGGAAGAATTTATAAAAGGAAATTTGCAATATGCGAGACTTCTTACTGTTGAATTATTAAAATCATCTGCTAATAATATTGAGGCAATTAATTTACTTGTAGATATAAATATATTAGTCGGTGACGAATTTAAAGATTTTTCAGAAACAAACTTAGGGGATTTAATATATGAATTACAATCTGTATATGCTTTTAGTTCAGATAAGAACAATGATATGCAAAGAATAAATAAACTTGTTATCTGCACAAGTTTTTCAACTTGGTCAGAAAGTATAAGTAATAGTATTATGTATCGTTGTCAAAAATACGAAGATGTAAAAAATTATAAAATAGAAATGTTAATTAATTTACAATATCTTGACATAGAAACTGTGATTGCAGGATTGTCTGCAAAGGAAAGCATAGAATTTATTAATGAAAAGCTGAATATGAATAATCAGTATATTAAATTTAGAAAATCATGTTGTGAAAAACAATTTGTTATTGCAGATAGTTTATGTAAAATTGAGCAAATTAAGGATTTAATATTTGTTTACAATGACGAAAATGATATATGTGAGAGAGTAGAGCATCTAGGTAAGATGGAAGGAAGAGATGTTGGTATTGCGGCAAAGGGAATAAAATACTTTATCTCTACTATCAAATTAGACGAAAATTTTGAAATAATTTCACGTATTTCTACTATATTAGTGGTCAGCAATATATATGCTTCGTTGCTTATTCCCTTAAAAAAAATAATTGATTATATAGATAATTCAGATAGGGATATACGGAAAAGTATTTATTCGCCTATATTATACTATGTTTATTCTAGTTATTATAATAAGGAAAAGAAAGATGATTTAGGTATTATTTGTGAAGATTTTTTCTTTTATAATAACATAGAAAGTCCAAAACAGATGTTGAATTATTTCTCGCAATATGATAAAGAAACTCTTATATTTTTTTTGAAAAATGTATGTACACCTAAGATTATGGACATGTCAGTTGTAAGTTTTTCTAGTTCCCAAGAAAGGGATCAAGAACGAGTTGAAATATGTAATGGACTTTGTCAAATGGATTCGGATAATGCAGAGGAATATGAAAAAGAGATACGAAAACTTACAAAAAAATTAATGATAAAAAAAGAACATAAGACAATAGAAGAAAATAAAATTCAAGTTAATACAGAAGGAATAAAAGAAAATCTAGTAATAAATTATAAAAGTGATTTTTTCCGTTACAAATTTTATTTAGATAAAAGAGTAAGGCAATGGTCAGATAAACAAAGTGGACTTTATTTTGCTGATATAACCAAACAAATTTTGCATTCTCTTGTTTATCATATTAGGGATGCGTTTGTTTCTAGCAATGAATACGGATTAGACGGCTATTTAAGCCTAAATATTAGGCATGGAACTCTGGCGGATGAATTAAGAAGTCCAATTTATAAGTCTATGCTAAATGCTAAAAAAGATAATGAAACGGGAAATTATATTATTGATTCATATTGGATTAGAAATACTGACATTAGCGATCAAACAATTATTACTTCAGCAATTGTGGACTTTTTTGTTGAAACGGAAACAATTATTTCTAAATTGAAAGAAAAATACATACAAATAAGAACAGAAGAAAAAGATACAGATGGATTATTTGATTATAGGCTTCAAAATGTCAAATTCAACTGTATTGTAGGTATAGCTTATAATTTGGAAAGTTTTGAAGAGTTTATGGATATTATCATTTCTATGATGTGGGAAATTACAGAAGATAATTTAATGCATGTCAAAGAGGTTATAAGTACAGAAATTTTAGAAGAATATAATACTGCATTTAGTATTTTGAAAACAAAAATAGTAGATATAAAGAATAAAAAAATTTCCCGTGAGTTAGTACAAAAAATTAATGAGGCTTCTACGAACATGCCTAATGTATTGAATAAAATATGTCATTGGTTTCAGCGGAGTGCAGAAAGCAAACATAATGATTTTGACCTGCAATTTGCCTTTGATTTGGGTCTAGAAACAATAAAAAATATACATCCAGAGAAAAATTTTATTGCAAAAGCCATTGAGAAAACAGTAAGCGACAAAATACCTGGCTATTTTTTGAAAGATTATGATGGAATATTTTACAATCTGTTTAATAATGTATATAAAAATGCATATTCTAAAGATGGCAGAAATATTGAAATACGTTATATCTTGAAAAATGAATCAGGGAAAAAATATATTTATTTGGAGAATGATTATGATTGTACAAAAGATATAACCTTAGAACAGGAAAAAGTTAAAAAGGCAAAAGAATTAATTCATACAGGAGAGTACATTAATCGAATTACGGGAGAGGGAGGAACAGGAATACCCAAGATTTGTAAAATAATTTCATATGATATAGGAGCTACTGCCAATATAGATTTTGATTATATCTTAGAAGAAAACAAATTTTTCATAAAAATATATTTAGAAGAGGCTAATGGTGAACATATTAATAGTAGAAGACAATAAAAACAAGCTGGCACAAGTATCATTATTTTTGAAAGAATATTATCCTGATTGTATAATAGAATATGTAGAATCTTTTAAAGCTGGTGTAAATAAAGTATATGAAAATAAGTGGGATTTAATTATACTTGACATAACCTTGCCTACTTATACGGTTACTCCTATAGAAGATGGAGGGGCAGCTAAACCAGTAGGTGGAAAAGAAATTATGAAACGTATGTTGAATAGACACGTATTTATACCTGTAATAGTCATTACTTTATTTGAAACTTTTGATGGAGGAAAAATATCATTAGATTCGTTGAATAAGGAATTTGAAAAAGATTTTAGTAAAATATGGAGAGGAACAGTATTCTATGAAAGTGATGATTGGAGAATAGATTTAAAGAAAACTTTGGATAAGATGCGGATTTGAAATCTGAAGGGAGAAACAGATGATAAATATCTTATTAGTAGAGGATAAAGAGAAAAAAATTCAAGATTGTGCAAAAGTAATAGAAACTTTTAATTCAAAAGAAATTAGTATAGAGAAAGCAAATGATATTAATACTGCGAAAAGGATACTAACAAGAAAGAACATTGATATTATGATATTAGATATATATTTACCGCAATTTTTTGGAGATGAAAAGAAAAAGGATGGTGGCTTACAATTATTAGAAACGGCTAGAAAGTCTAAATCTATTTCATATCCTACATATGTAATTTCTGTTTCAGAGTATGAGGAGAGTAAAGCATTATTTGAAGCAAGTGAAGGAAATATACATAAAGCTATTTATTATAGTCCCATTGATGATAAATGGAAAAAAGAGTTATATATGTATCTGAAAACTTCTATAGAAATTTTATCTAATAAAATAGTTCATAGAGTTTATGACTATGATGTTGCTGTTATATGTGCACTAAAGGAAGAGATAGATATCATAAAAGAAATATTATGTGATGTGCAACGGGTTAAAGTACCATATGATCAGGAGATTTATTATGATGGTTATTTTATGAAAAATGAAAGAAAAGTACGTGTAGTATTATCGTCTGCTCGTCAGATGGGAATGGTAGCTGCAACGGCATTAACAACAAGAATAATTGATAATTTTGTTCCAAGATATTTGGTGATGACTGGTATAACTGGTGGAACAAAATCAGAAAAAATGGGGTTTGGAGATATAATTGTTGCATCTCGTTCATGGGATTATCGAGCGGGAAAAGATATAAGAGAAGGAGATTCGGCGAAACATCTTAATTCGCTAAACGATTGTATGGCAGATGGCAGACTTATTGATTATTGCAGAAATATTAAGGAAGACATATCATCATTGCGTAATATCAAAGATTCTTTTAGAAGTGGTGTAAAACCAGACTCTGAATTGAAAATGATGATTGGCCCCGTGGTCTCGGGGGCATCGGTGGTCACGGATTCAGAAATTGTGAATGATGTATTATACAATCAAGATAGAGATGTATTAGGAATAGAAATGGAAATATATGGTGTGTATTATGCTGCATTGTGGGCTAAAGATCCAAGACCTAAATTTATTGCACTAAAATCTGTAAGTGATTTTGCAGATTCTGATAAAGGTGATACATATCATCCATATGCTTCATATACTAGTGCAAAGGCATTTGAAATATTGGCACAACAGTATTTGGAGTACGATGATTAGAGTATGGTAGTTTTTCATTAATTTTTAATGAACAATATGTTTTAGGTGTTCCCAAAAGAAAAATTAAGGGAGTTGTGCTTATTCGATTTAGAAATTTCTATAAGAGAATATTGAGAAGATAGGATGTCAGATGAATCAATTAAGATTTCTAAAATTTGTTTATTATAATTTCTTCATCTCTATAGGATGGCTATTTGTTGGATATTATGGATAAAGATATTTCAAGAAATTTAATTTTGAATGATAATGTATGTACAACAATACTCTATTTTATTATTGATGATTTGTGTTCAAAGATTATAATCTTGTAAATTTCATTGGACATGATTTAAGAAGAGTCTTATAGGAACACAAAAATAATAAAGTATAAATTACAACAGGATATGTTAGTGAGGAGATAAATTTATGGAAAAGAAATATCAAATTTTTATAAGTTCTACATACGAAGATTTAAAAGAAGAAAGAAAAAAGGTTCAGGATACAATTCTTTCCATGTATCAGTTTCCTATTGGAATGGAAATGTTCAGTGCTGCGGATGAGGAACAGTGGGAAATAATAAGAGAGACCATAGATAGTTCTGATTATTATGTTTTGATTGTTGGGCATAGATATGGAAGCGTGATTGAGGAAGGGGAATATGCTGGAATAAGTTATACGCAAAAGGAGTTTCGTTATGCGTTGGAACAGAAAATACCTATATTGGCATTTCTGATAGATAATAGTGTGGCTGTTACATTAGAAAAGACGGAGCAGGATGTTAATAGGAGCTTCCTGTATAATTCAAATATAAGGAATTCCAAGAAGGGTGGTTGATA
>CAPZDM010000088.1 GCA_948745425.1 uncultured Clostridia bacterium | reverse complement strand
TTCCAAAACTAAATTCCTATTAGTCTTTTACTGGAATTTACTTTTAAATTTAAGGAACTTCCAAAAGTAATATTTTTTGTATTGAATTTTTAGTTTGAAATATGGTATATTATAAACACTACTTGAAATGTAGTAACTATAATTTTATATCGTATTTCAAGCTGTCAAAGAAAGGAGAAAATAATGAAACAGCTAGAAAGCGATAAAATAACTGCTTTATACTGCCGTTTATCAAGAGATGATGAACTATCAGGAGAAAGCAATAGTATAAAAAATCAAAAATTAATTTTAAGTAAATATGCAGAAGATAACAAATTTCAAAACATTAGTTTTTTTGTTGATGATGGGTATTCTGGAACTACTTTTACAAGACCTGCTTTTATGGAAATGATGGAACTTGCTGAAAATGGACAAATTGGAACAATCATAGTAAAAGACCATTCAAGACTTGGAAGAAATAGACTTGTTGTTGGACAACTTCTTGAAGAAGATTTTGTAAGGCTAAATATTAGGTATATTGCTATAATGGACAACATTGATAGTAGTAAAGGTTTAAATGACTTCTTACCTATTCAAGATTGGTTTAATGAAATGCATGCTAAAAATACAAGTCAAAAAGTTAGAGCAGTTCTTAAAAGTAAAGGTGAATCTGGTATTTCACTTGCTAATAATGTGCCTTATGGTTATAAAAAAGATGAAAACGATAGAACAAAATGGGTTATTGATGAGCCATCAGCAGAAGTTATAAAGGAAATATATAATCTTTTTATACAAGGACATGGAACTTTTGAAATTTCAAGAATACTTACTGAACGAAATATTATGACACCAGCTGAATACTTTGTAAGTATAGGAAGAACATTCCCTACTAGACTACAAACATTAAAACATCAGTGGAATGCTACAACAGTAGCAAGTATTTTAGATAGACAAGAATATATTGGAGATACTGTTAATTTTAAATATACTGTTCGTTCTTATAAAGACAAAACTAAAGTTACTCTTCCAAAAGAAGATAGAAAAATATTTAAAAATACTCATGAGCCAATAATTGATGAATACACTTGGAATATTGCACAAGAGTTAAGAAATAACAGAAAAAAGCCTACAAGATCAGGCAAGAAAAGTATTTTTTCAGGATTACTATTCTGTAATGATTGTGGCAAAAAAATGTATTTTCAATCTCCTGTCATAGATTTAAAAGCCAAAGACCATTATAGATGTTCAAGCTATAAGAATGACACTTCTGTATGCACATCTCATTATATTTCAGATAAAGTATTACAAGTTATTGTTTTAGAGAATATTCAAAGAGTAGTTGCTTATATGAAAAATTTTGAAGATTTATTTATAAAAGAACAGTTAGCAAAATCTTCACAAGATGAGATAAAACAAATCTCTAAAAACAAGAAAGAACTAGAAAGAGCAAAGAACAGAGTAATTGAAATTGATACTTTGTTTCAGCATATTTACGAAGATAATATTTCAGGAAAGCTAACAGATGAAAGATTTAGAAACTTATCTTTTAATTATGATAAAGAACAAAAAGAGCTAAAAACAAAGATTGAACAATTATTAAAGGAAATAAACAATACTGAAAAGAAAACAACTGATTTAACACAATTTATATCTAATGTAAAGAAATATACTGAGATAACTGAACTAACACCAGAAATACTAAACGAACTAATAGAAAAGATATTAGTTCATCAAGCAGAAAAAATAAATGGTAAAAAAGTTCAAGAAATAGATATATATTATAGAGGTGTTGGTATTATTTCTTTTCCAGTAAGTTTGGAAGATATGACAATGGTAATTGAGAAAATGATAAATAAAAAAATATCAGCTTAATTATTAGAATTTAAGCTGTATGTATGGGGAGAATTATTTAGTGTACTTAACTAAAGCGTTCTCCCCTATGAGTTGTGTCACACCAACACAACTTGAGGGCTCTGCGAGACAATAAAATTTTCCAAACAAAAAATCATTCACTTACTGAATGATTTTTGTATCAATCTGTCTATTGGTTCGAACAGAAACGTCATTGGTAGCGATGGGGAGATTCGAACTCTCGACACTTCGGGTATGAACCGAATGCTCTAGCCAACTGAGCTACATCGCCATAAAATACTTTAATAGTATACCCGTTTTTATCTCATTTGTCAATATCTTTTGAAAATTATTCTCCTCTTTCCATTCCTTTATTTCTTTCTTCTTGTTGTATTTCTCTGTTTTGCTCCTGTGATTTTTCTCTTAATAGTTCATTTTGTCTATTATATGCAAGTGTTTTATTAAATTCTTCTTTTTCTTTTGATTTTTTCTTTTTTCTTTTTTGCATTGATTCTGGATCAAGATTTTGTATAATTTCTTCTGCTTTTTTAAATTCATTTCTTCTTTCTGAGTCTACGTCCCTATCTATTATGTCTTGGGCAGTTTCTACAATAGTATTCTCTGTTATTATTGTTTTTAATGGATTATTTAATTTTTTATGCTTGTTTCTTATCTTTTTTTCTTCTTGTTCTTCTTGTTCTTTATTTTCATAGCTCATATTTTATTACCTTCCTTTCTGATTCAGAATAATAATCGATTTTTTCATGTATAAAAGCATAGATTAGTTCATATAGTCTTTTAATTTTTTGCTTCTACTTGGGTGTCTTAATTTTCTTAATGCTTTTGCTTCTATCTGTCTGATTCTTTCTCTTGTTACATCAAATTCTCTTCCAACTTCTTCAAGTGTTCTTGCTTTTCCATCATCTAGCCCAAATCTTAGTCTTAATACTTTTGCTTCTCTTTGAGTTAATGTGTTCATTACTTCTTCTAATTGCTCTTTTAATAATGTATATGCTGCAGAGTCATGTGGTGCTGGTGAATCGTCATCTTGGATGAAATCTCCTAAATGGCTGTCATCTTCTTCTCCTATAGGTGTTTCAAGTGATACTGGATCTTGCGCTATTTTTTGTATTTCCATTACTTTTTCTATCGGCATATCTAATTCTTTTGCTAATTCTTCTGGACTTGGCTCTCTTCCTAACTGTTGTAATAAATGTCTAGAGGTACGTATTAATTTATTTATTGTTTCTACCATGTGTACTGGTATTCTTATTGTTCTTGCTTGATCTGCTATTGCTCTTGTTATAGCTTGTCTTATCCACCAAGTAGCATAGGTACTAAATTTATATCCTTTTGTATAATCAAATTTTTCTACAGCTTTAATTAATCCCATGTTTCCTTCTTGAATTAAGTCTAAGAATAACATTCCACGTCCAAGATATTTTTTTGCAATACTTACTACTAATCTTAAGTTTGATTCTGATAATTTTTGCCTAGCTTCTTCGTCTCCTTCTAAGATTTTTTTCGCAAGCTCTAATTCTTCTTCATAACTTAATAATGAAATTTTTCCAATTTCTCTTAAATACATTCTAACTGGGTCATCTACACTAATTCCTTCAAAGTCTGTTACATTGTTCATTTCCTCAATAGTGACTTCTTCTACATCATTTAAATCTTCGATGTCTGGCTCTTCATCGAAGTCCCCATCTAATAAATCGACTCCACTTTTTTCAAAGGCATCAAATACTTTGTCAATCTGGTCTGGATTAACATCTTCTAATTCTGAGGCTAACTCTCCATATGTCATGCCTCCCTTTTTCTTCGCTTTTTCTAGTATATCGTCAACTTTTTCTTTTGGATCTTGGCCCTTTATTTCATTTTCTTCTTGTTTTATTTCTTCTTTTTTATTCATTGATTTCTCCTTCCTTCTATTCTATTTTGTTAGCCTTTTACTAATGGACTTTAATTCATTTTCTAATTCTAGTAATTCCTCTTTTGAAATGTCCTCACTTGACAATTTTTTTAAGATTTCTGTTTTTCTATTAATAATTTTCTCCTTTTGAAGTTTGCTTAGAACATCTTCTATTGCCTTTTTTGTATCAGTAATATCAAAATCTGTGGACATTATGTATGTAATGTGATTAATGATTTCTTCATCTTCAAATAAGTCCAATATATTATTAATATCTCCTTTTTCAAGCTCTTCATACAACTTTTTTGCGATTTTTTTGTTTTTTTCGTTTTTAAAGTCTTCTATTTTTATTGCATCTTTTATTTTTATAAAGTCTTCTTTATTGTTATTTAATAGTAAGGAAATTATTAAATTCTCTCTTATTGTATCTTTTTCAAGATTTTCCTGTCTTTCTTTAGAGGTGTTTCTTTTTATTGCATTTGTTTTTTCCAAAATTTTACTTCCTTGGTTTATTGCATATTGTAATTTATTTAATTGTGCATATATGGATTCTTTTGATACATCATATTGTTCTGAAAATTTAGTGATATACACTTCTTTCTCAAGGTCATTTTCAACAGTTAATAAAATTTTGCTAAGTTCATTTAAAAACTTTATTTTATCACTAACATTATCTAAATTTAAAGTTTCCTTTAATTTCTTTACTTTAAATTCAATTAGTGATATTGCATTATCCATTGCATTTTTCATTTGACCTGAACCATATTTTAAAACATATTCATCAGGGTCTTTTGCTCCAGTTATTTGCAGTATTCTTATATCAAATCCAAGAGTTTGCAGTATTTCCAAACTTCTTGCAGTTGCACCTTGACCTGCTGAGTCTGAGTCATATCCAATTATGACTTTTTCAAATCCATTTAAAAGTCGTCCCTGCTGTTCTGTCATAGCAGTTCCAAGAGATGCTACTACATTATTAACTCCTCTTTGATGTAGAGAAATTGCATCCATATATCCTTCTACTAGCATTATTGATTTTTCTCCACATTTTTTTGCTATATTCATTGCAAATAAATGTCGTCCTTTATTATATACAATTGTATCTGGTGAATTTATGTATTTTGGCTTACTGTCATCTAATGCTCTTCCTCCGAAGGCAATTACTCTGTCTCTAACATCTTTTATTGTAAACATTAGTCTGTTTCTGAATGCATCATACATTTTACCGTTTTTCTCAGATTTAAGCACAAGTTTAGAAGCTAATATTTCATCATCTTTAAATTCATTTCTTTTTAGTTCTTGATAGAGCTCATCAAAATTTCCAGCAAATCCTATTCCAAATGTTTTTAAGGTATACATATCCATTTTTCTTTTTTTTACATATTCTTGGGCTATTTTGGAATTTGGTACTAATAAATTTTTTTGATAAAACTCTGAAGCTATTTCATTTATCTTATATACCTTATTTTTTAAGTTTTGTAGTTCTTCATCCTTTTCAGTGTTTATTAAAACTGGTAATGCAATATTTGCTCTTTCTGCTAAAACCTCTATTGCTTCTCTAAAAGTAATGTTTTCGATTTTTTTTATAAATCCTAAAACATCTCCTCCTTCTCCACATCCAAAGCAATGAAATATTTGCTTGTCTGGAGAAACATAAAAAGATGGTGATTTTTCTTTATGAAATGGACATAATCCTGAATAGCTTCTTCCACTTCTTTTTAATACAACATATTGTGATACAACATCTAAAATATTATTGCTGTTTCTTATTTCGTCAATTATTTCATTGTTATATCTCATCATTGTATTTTTTTCACCTTTCCTCTTATTTCACATTATACTATTCGACAGATATATCCTAATTCCTTCTTTATGTAGAGTAGTAGGATAAAAAAATTCGA
>CAPZDM010000087.1 GCA_948745425.1 uncultured Clostridia bacterium | reverse complement strand
TTTCAAATATTTGAAAAAAGAGGAAACGAACCGTCGTTCATACTCATCTCTTGATCAACTGAAAATCAGTCTTTTCAAATATATCTTCGGCTTCTACAATTCCACTCGCCCTCACTCCAATAACGGTGGTTTATCTCCAGATGATTTTGAGGATTTGTAACTTTTTTTATATTTTCTTGTCTTCTTTATTGACTATGATCCACTGCGGCGCGCATACCGTTTCACCCTGCGAGAGCAGCTCAATTAAGAGGAAATCCACAATTATTCTTGCCTTGCAAGCCGTGTTTTGGTTGATTGGTCTTGTTTTTACACAAAATTTTTGGGAGTGCCCGAATATGTTTGTTATAATTGTATTAATTTATAAAATTTACCATTTTATTTACAATTTATATTGACAAAATTACATTTTGAAATATTTAACAATATTGCAGCATAAAAATCATTCAAATCCACAAAGCTAAAAAACTGTGCATATTCAACCAAAATAATTGTGCAACTTTTTAATATTTTAAAAAGCATTAGCTATAAATCTTATAATATATCACTTATCATTAATACAATATACATAAATATATCAAACTCGCTAATATAAATATATTATATTTGTGCAATTTGCTTATTGAAAACAAATTGTTTATTTGATAGAATAATATTGTGGATGTTATTATCAGCTTCTCCTCGGGTTTGTTGCTTGTATAAACCTTATTAGCTTGAACCACAAATGTAGTAAGCCACGAGGAAACCCCTGCCGTTGCAGCGACAGGGGTTCATTTTATGTACTCAACAGAACTCGAAGTTGGCTCTGAGTGAATTTACACGTCTATCTGTGTTTTGTACAACCTACTTTGTATCAGTTACTTATATACACTTGTATAAAGTAACCAAGGAGATTATTACGAACACACATCTCTCACACAATTCAATGTACTTAATGTACGGTTTCACTTTTTCATAAAGACCAAAGTGTTTAGTGAGGATGATAATTATGGATGTTAGAGCTGATAAAATAGAGTATATTTTTATCATAAAATCAACTCCCAAAGGTAGATCAGAACCAAATCCGTACTTCGACAATATTATTATATTACAAATTCATAAACAAATCTATACTCTTTATTGTTTTTTGTATAAATTAACAAAATATATTATATTATTTTGTTATACGTGCTATATGTAATCTTCATATAATAATAAAATTCAACCTTTGTATTAATATAAGGTTGAATTTTATTATACTCAAAATTGTTTAGATGTTATTTTTATTATTTTATATGTTCTGCTTGATGTCTTTTTGTTGACAGTAAGACCACAACTGGGGCATTTATACCCTCCAAATGGAGCAAGTTCCCATTTTGAAACCTCGTCCATTTTTGTTCCACAACTTGGACAATTCATGACATAACCTCCTTTTTAAATGATTTATGAATCTTTTAAAATATAAAACTCATTAGTAAAATGATGTTCTAACAAATTTCATATTTTTTACTTATACGAAATTGTAAAATATTCCTTTTGAACCCTTTGGTCATTGATCCAAAATTGAACTTTATATTTACCATCTTTCATTTTGGAAAAACAATCCTCGTAAACATAATAGTCGCTCTTCCAATAGGCATTGGCGGCAACTTGCTTTAATTTTCTTTTCCACTCAATAATAGTGTCACCATTGCTGTTATATATACATCCTCCAATTTGAAGATTTTGAGTAGTGTTCGTATTATTTTTAATTTTAATTTCAACGCCAAAATTATGGTTTAATCCTCTGTAGAAATGATTTGTAAATATTTTTTTAACACCAGTAGAATACATTTTAATGCTACATAGTTCTAATTGGGGTTTTTGCGGCATAGGCTTCAAAGACATTGACATAATACCACTCCTATTTTTATTTTTTTGTTATTGTAAAACTTTTATTATGTACCTGAACACCATTTATAAAGAACACTGATTGATATTTACCTATTTGCATTTTAGCAAATATATTAGGTTTCACATAAAAATCTCTTCTATATGTAGTATGTCCTTTAACTTTTGCGTAAAAAACTTTATTGTATATCTTTTTATCGTTTTTATAAATGTGCCATTTCATTTTTACATTTTGTAAATTTGAAATTTTGTTTTTAAAAGCAACTTCTATTCCAAAATTGCGATTTAGTAATTTGTAAAAAGTATCTGTAAGTATTTTTCCTTTTTTACCAATCGAATACAAACCAACACTTATTAATTCAATATTAGAATAATCATGTTTATGAGTATATGAATTTTTATGGGAATGATGTTGGTTTTTATTTTGGGTATTGTTATAATTATTGTTTATATTTTTATTACTGTTATTTATAGTAATATTTTTACCAAAATGAATACTTATTGGGATAGCTATACTTATTGTAACAGCACATAAAATTAATAAACCAATATTATCAAGTATCCATTTAATAATATTCTCAAACCATTCTCCCATTGTGTAGTATATTCCTCTCTTGTCAAATTACTTATTTGTTTTATTATATCATAATGTGACATAAAATTCAATAAAATTTGGCAAACTTTGTAATTTTATACAGATTTTTAATACAACATTCATGCGTTTTGCACAAGGATATTTTTAAATAATAATAGCAAAATCTACTTTTTCAATAAAAATCTTTAGTTGTTTATGTAGATATTATATAAATTTCGACAAATATTTGTGTATTATGACAATGGTAATGCGGGTAATAATATGATATAATAATTGTAGAAGATAGAATATTATATCATATTGATTGGGGTTGGTTAATTTGGCTAACAAAAGACCTTATAAATTTTTTATAAATAAAGAAACAGTATTTTTATCTGTTGTCATTTTCTTTTTGTGTCTTGTGGTCGTTTTTATTTTAAGTTCAAAAATTAATGAGATAGAAGAAATTGCAATCCCTACATATATAAGTTCGGATAAGTCTGATAAAGATACTAATATATTACAAAAAAGATTAGAAGAAAAAGTGATCCTTTGTACAATTAAGGATATTCTTGTGGTTATATGTACAATATTGGGAACAAATTTTCTGTTAAGTTTGCTGATACAAAAGAAATCACAGAACGATTTATATGATAAATTCCTTACAGAGGATTTACTCCAAAATAAAAAATTCATTGAAAGTATGCCAGAGAACAATCGAAAAATTCTATTGAAATACATTGAAAAGATTGATTATTTGGGAGATAACGAAATCTATTCTGAATTAATCAGCAATGTAAGGGATAAGATTGTAAATTATAAATATAAATATTATTTTGAAACAAATAACACATCTATTATTTGTACAATATTGCCTGATTGTATTGAAAAGAAAATTACTAAAACTTATGAAGCTAAATCTTTTAAAAAAGAGGAACCTTTTGATGAATTTCCATTTGCACAATCTTCTCTTGAACCCATAAATGGTAGGCGGAGTATTGAAATCACAAGTTTAAAAATAAATGACGAAATCAAAGATGTATCGAAATTTATTGATTATAAAATAAAAGATAGTGAAAATATATACCATAAAAATTCTAATTATACAAAAAAGATTATAGGTTTTTATAAAGATACTATGAAATTTTATAGTGACAAAACAACAAAAGTTGAGGTTGTATATACTACATATGTACCTCTTCGAGATAGAGTTTATACTACACGTTTATCCGCGCCCTGTAAAAAATATGATTTTAGATTTAGAATTAATGATTCCACTAAGCAGTATATACTTCATTCGCAAGCATTTGGCTTTCAGGAGGACGCAACTAAAACCCCCGCTGGGTGTCAACCAAATGAGATTTCTTATACTATTAATGATTGGACATTTCCTGCGGATGGGGTTTTTATAACATTTAACGAATAGTCTTATTAATAATTTAAACAAACTATCCTAAACAAAAAGCATTGAAAATTTAATAAAAAAAGTATATAATTTAAATATACTTTAAAGAAAGGATGTTGAAAATGTTCAAAATGAAGGATGATGAAATTCTTTAGTCCATGCAAAATATACAAAACTCAATTATAGTACATAATAATCTATAACCCCCTTGCTCGTAATCGAACAAGGGGGTTACTTTATATTAAGACGTAAGATAAGCACTACAACACCTATCAATACCTATTTATTGAGCAGATATTAATAGGTACTTTACATCGAGATTATAAAGGAAGTTTTTATGAGACAACCATTTACTTATTTCTCTACCCTTTCGGTTTCCATTTATGTCCACAGTTACCACATCTGTTCACGGTTTGTCCTGACCCCGCATATCTTCATTATTTTTAAAATATTCATCAGCTAAATTATTTATTGACCCTATTTTGGGAATATTAAAAGCATCAGGAAAATCTAATAATATCTTAATATATCTTCTATTTGTTTCGGGCGCATTCTCTAAAATTCGATATATTTGATACCACATTTTCTTAAAGTAATATTTTGAGATTATTTCATTAAATAGCGCTGTGCAATTTGAATATCCTTGTTCTGATATTTTATCAATTTTTATTAAGTCAAAATATTTTATTATAGTTGACGATTTGAGCTTGTCTGCATTGCAATTTAATGCATTAAGCATGATAAACAGTAATTTGTTATATTGGTCTTGTGATTTTTTATCTACCCCAAAATCAAAGTTCATTTTACTATGTAATAGATTAAATGCTTGTACAATACAATCGTATACTTGATTATCATTTATTTTATTATTTAGTGTTTCTTTTAGTTCTATAAGTAGAGAGTCAATTTCATAAACACACATAGTTGCATCAATTACTTCAAGGGTAACTGGACATCCTCAGTAAACACATACATCAAATTGTTCTGAAATAACATTATTACATTGAGGGCAATTAATCATTAACATAATATTACACCACCATATTTTAAAACAAAGGAGTTGTTAATGTTTTTGCTTATTTCTTTAAGAAAGATTTTCAAAAATATTATTGATTATTTTAAAGTACAACAAAGTTTATATAATTTAAAAAAACTTCCAATCTATAATATCAGTTCTCTTAGATTGTATGAAGTCGTTTCCTCTCTAACACCGCAACAACAAGCCAGGGTGTTGTTTAAAAGAGGATTAAGCGAAGAACAAGTGAAATATGTTATGATTGATAATAATGACATTACTGTCGCAGAGGTTGAAGAAATTGTGTTGCAATCAAGGTGTTTTACTTAGTTAAAAATCACTTTTACAATGATTACAGTGCCATTGCTTCCCTATTTTCTTGCTTGCCAATCCGAAGATACCGACAGATGCGGCACGACCAAGAGTGCTGATTTTGGAAACGTCATTAGAGTGGCAATAGGGACACTCTACCCTATTTGTATTAGGTTTAGGAATCGTTCCCATGTTTTGAAGCACTGTTCTTTCTTCCTTAGACATGGAACCGTGAATAACTTTATCGTTTTCTTCTTCTCGTTTTCTAAAAAGTTCTTCGTCAAATTCAGGCGAATTTTTTATGTATTCTTCTAATATTTTTTTTCATATTTACAAATATCATCATAATATTCTTCATCTGTGTATTTGGTTAACATATATTCTTCTCCACAGTATGAGCACACTCCACGCCCTGAATAAGTTTCTCCACATCTTGGACAATAACTTACATATATTTCATTTTCTTCCATAAAAAACACCTCTACAATATATTATCTTTTATTAAGTATAGCATAGTTTAAAATGTAAGTCAATATTTGTTATAAATTTTATTTAAAACGTAAGATTTATTAATTAGTGTTTAAAAGTATTGGCAGACATTTAACTACCATATTTGATAAAACTCAAAAAGTAAATAGTGGTTTTAATCTAACAAACAGAGAAGTAAATAATCTTGTTGTAAGATTTAATAAACTAAATAGTCAACAGAATTTTGGTAAGAGTTGGATCATAGTCAATAAAGAAGACAAGAAAATATAAAAAAAGTTACAAATTTTCAAAATCATTTGGAGAAGGGTCGCCGTTATTGGAATGAGGACGAATGGAATTGTAGAAGCCGAAGATATATTTGAAAAGACTGATTTTCAGTTCATCAAGTGATGAGTATGAACGACGATTCGTTTCCTCTAGCGGAAAAGGATTGGATCATATTC
>CAPZDM010000086.1 GCA_948745425.1 uncultured Clostridia bacterium | reverse complement strand
ATACTACGAATTTTTTTATAAAAGTTTGTTTCACATCATTGACACATATACAAATTTTATAAAAAATTACGTCCAAAAGTATTGAATTTACAAATAAAATAAAGTATAATGTATATAATAATATTGATAAATTAATTTATCAAATAAATTAGGTTAGCACAAACCTTTGATTTATATCATAAACAAGTGCAATAAAATATTAGGTTAGATATGAGCCTTTAGGATTAATCCTATAAACGAATATCCTATTCAACATTAGGTTAGAAACGAGCCTTTAGTTTTACTATAAACGAGTTTCCAAAAAAAATATGGGGGGTACTGAAAAGTATCCCCTATTTTTATGATTGGAGAATTTATGAATAACAATAAAAAAATTAAATTAGGTAAATTAAATTTCTATGTAATAGATAATAATTATATTAACTACTTAAGTCAATTTGATAAACATATTGCATACAATAAAAATCAAAAAAGACCATATATAGGAGTATTAATTCTTGTAGAAGACTATTTTTATTTTGCACCTCTATTTTCTTCAAAGCCAAAGCATAAAACATATAAAGATAATCTTTCCTTCTTTAAAATTATTAATAAAAAAAATAAAAGTGATTTAGGTATTATTAGATTTTCAGATATGATACCTGTACCTCAAGAATGTGTTTCTCTATTGGATATAAAAAGTAAAAGTTATACATATAAAAGATTACTTTCAGAACAATATTCCTATATAAATATTCCTAAAAATAGAATGAAAATTTTAGATAAAGCAAAAAGATTATATAATATAGTTGTTAAATCACAAGAAAATAAAATGTCTAAATTTTATAAAGATTTAAGTTGCGATTTTAAGTTATTAGAGGAGAAATGCATTGAATATCACATTAACATAAAAAAGTAAATATTGTAAATTAACACATTTTGTCGTATAATATAAAAAATATCTAAATTCAAGAAAGGGATTTATATGACTAAAATTTTAGATTTAAAAAATGATAATCATTATACAAAATTAAAGGAAGCAGCACAAATTATTAAAAATGGTGGTCTTGTTCTATTTCCCACTGAAACAGTTTATGGTCTTGGGGCTAATGGATTAGACAAAAATGCTGTAAAAAAGATATATATTGCAAAAGGTAGAAACGAGAATAATCCTATTAATTTATTAGTAAGTAATATTGAAATGATAGAAAGTATTGCAAAAGAGATTTCAGAAATTGAGTATAAATTAATGAATGCATTCTTCCCTGGTCCTTTTACTATTGTTTTGAAGAAAAAGCCAATAGTTCCTTCAATTCTTACTGCAAATGGAGATACTGTTGGAGTTCGTATGCCTAGTGGAATAATCGCCAAAGAACTTGTAGAACTTGCTAATGTTCCTATTGCTGCACCTAGTGCTAATATTTCAGGTAAACCTAGTGGAACAAATTTTGATGATTTATATAATGACTTTAAAAACAAAGTAGATTATATGATAGATGGTGGAAATAGTTCTATTGGAATTGAATCTACTATTGTTAAAGTAATAGATAATATCCCTCACATTTTAAGACCTGGAAGTATAACAGATGAACAGATAGAAAAAATTGCTGGTACTGTAATTAAAGATTATGAATATTCGCCTTCCAACATTCCAAGTAGTAATTATGACCACTATACATTAAACAGTAAATCTCTCCTAGTTATTAGTAATGATAATGAAAAAATGGTATGTAAGATAAATGAAATTGCAAATACTTATTCCTCTCCTGTAATAATTGCTAAACATGAAAATATTAATAAATATAATGTAAAAACAGTTATTGATATGGGAACTTGCTTAGATGAAATAGCAAAAAATATTTTTTCTAATTTAAGAAAAGCTGATAGTTTCAATCCTGATATTGTAATTATTGAAGGTGTTAAAAATAAAGGTGTTGGGCTTGCAATTATGAATAGACTTATGAAAGCATGTGATGATTTTATTAAGATATAACAAAAGGCACGATAAATCGTGCCTTTTGTTATTAAGCATTATTTTGTCATTATCTCACAAACCAAATTATTAAATTCTGTTGGATTTTCTATTGTAAGTCCTTCTATTAATCTCGCTCCATTGTATAAAATTTGTGCATATTTTTTTAGTTCTTCTTTATTCTCTTTATATAATTTCTTCAATTGTTCTGTAATCGGATGATTTTCATTTATTTCTAAAATTGTTAATGCTTTTATTTCTTGAGAATTTGGCATTGTGTTTAATGTTTTTACCATATCTATAGATACTGCTCCTTCACTAGACAAGCAAACTGGATGATTTTTTAATCTGTGAGTAAATCTAACCTCTTGTACTTCATTGTTGATTGCTTCTTTCATAATATTAAACATATCTTTGTTATCTTCGTTTGCCTTTTTTAGTTCTTCCTTTTCTTCTTCTGTATCTAATTCTAGGTTATCAGCAGAAACATTTTTAAATGCTTTTTCTTCATAATTCATTATTACTTGTAATGCAAATTCATCTACATTATCTGTTAAATATAATATTTCAAATCCTTTATCTTTTATGGTTTCTATTTGTGGTAGTAAGTCTATTTTGTCTATTGTTTCTCCACAGGCATAATAAATATCTTTTTGATCTTCCTTCATTCTTAAAACATATTCTTTTAAAGTAACTAATTTTTTTTCTGTTGATGAGTAAAATAATAATAAATCTTGTAATTTATCTTTATTCATTCCATAATCACTATATGTTCCATATTTTAATTGTAATCCGAAATTTTTGAAAAATTCTTCATATTTTGTTCTATCACTTTTTAACATGTTTTCTAATTCAGTTCTAATTTTGTTTTCTAAGTTCTTAGCTATAACCCTTAATTGCCTGTCATGCTGTAGCATTTCTCTTGATATATTTAATGATAAATCTTCACTATCTACTAATCCTTTTACAAATCCAAAATAGTCTGGTAGTAACTCTGCACATTTATCCATTATTAATACACCATTTGAATATAATTGCAATCCTTTTTCATATTCACTTGTATAGTAATCATAAGGTAAATGTGTAGGTATATATAATAACGCATTATAATTATATTGTCCCTCTACAGATGTATGAATTACTTTTAAAGGTTTTTCATAATCATGAAATTTCTCTGTATAAAAATTATCATATTCTTCTTCTTTAATATCCTTCTTATTATTTTTCCATAAAGGTTTCATAGAGTTTATTGTTTCTATCTCTTTTATAGTTTCATATTCTTCTGTTCCTTCTTTTTTCTTACTGTGCTCTACCTCCATTTGTATTGGATAACGTATATAATCTGAATATCTTTTTACAATTTCTTGAATTGTATAACTATCTAAAAATTGACTATATTTTTCTTCTTCTGAATCTTCTTTTATATGTAATGTAATTTTTGTTCCATTTTCTGCTTTTTCACAAGGTTCTATACTATACCCCTCTACTCCTTTTGAAATCCATTTATAACCTTGTTCACTATTTTCAGATTTGCTTTCTACTGTTACTAGATCACTTACCATAAATGCAGAATAAAAGCCTACTCCAAATTGACCTATAATGTCAATATCTTCTTTCTTTTCATTTTCCTCTTTGAATGCAAGGGAACCACTTTTGGCTATTGTTCCTAAATTTTTATCTAATTCTTCTTCTGTCATACCACAACCATTGTCTTCTATTGTAATAGTTCTATTTTCTTTGTCTAAATCAATTTTAATTTTAAAATCGTTTTTAATTACATTTTCGTTTTTATCTGTTAGTGAATGATAATATAGCTTGTCTATCGCATCACTACTGTTTGATATTAATTCTCTTAAAAATATTTCTTTGTTTGTATAAATAGAATTAATCATTAAATCTAGTAATCTTTTTGATTCTGCCTTAAATTGTTTTGTTCCCATAAAAAAACTTCCCTTCTTTTTCTTATTTCTATGGGATATTATACTTCATGTTTTTAGCAATGTCAATATGAGAGTGCTAATTTCACAAAATTTTCATATTATTCTTAAAAAATCTATTATACCTTTTATCTCTTTTGCTCTTAATGACATTTCTTCTAATTCCTCTTGTTTTAAATATTTTCTTCCAAAGTTTTCTTTCATACTTGCCCATGTTTCTATATCAATTCTATATATTGCTCCATCTGAAAATCCAACCAATACAAAAGCTATTGCTCCTAATTCTTTATATTGTAATAAAGTCTCTCTTTGGAAATCGCTTAATACTTGGTATGTTATTCTATCTGCTTCTGTATATTTAGCATCAAAAACAACAGTCTTGCCACCTTTTATTGTTCCCTTAAAATCTGGTTGTGCAACTTTTGTAAACACAGTTTCAAATTTTCCATCTTCAATATGTTTTAATATCTTCATTGGTTCAGGAGTTTTTTCTATTTTTGCTAGTTTTTTATTCTCATAAATACTACATATATCTTCCACTTGTGCTTCAAAGTTTTCTCCTAATCCATGATTTATACTACCAATTAATTGCCTATTAGGATTTTTACCAATGTTACTATTTCCAATCATTTTCTTGTATTCTTCTATTGAAATACCCATTTTATTTTCTATTCTCCCCCAAGATATTATTGTCTTATATAATCTACATACCTATATTCAAAATCATTATCATCCTTTGGACCTATTTGTTCTTTTATAATTTTCCATTCTTTTTCATTTATTTCTGGAAAGAAAGTATCTCCTTCAAATTCTTTTTCAATCTGTGTTATGTATAATTTATTACATTTAGGCATAAGTAATTTGTATATCATTGCCCCACCTATTACAAAGTGTTCTTTATTATCTTCAACGTATTTATCTAATTCATTAACATTATTTATTACTTTTACACTTTCATTATCTACCTTGTAATTTTTATCATTACTTAGTATTATATGAAATCTATTTGGTAAAACTCTCCCTAATGATTCAAATGTTTTTCTTCCCATTATTATAGTATGATTTGTTGTTAGTTCTTTAAATCTTTTTAAGTCATCTGGTATTTTCCAAATAAGTTGATTGTTTTTACCTATTACATTATTTTTTGCTCTTGCTACTATTATGCTTAACATTCCTAATTACCCCTTTATATATTTTTCTACATTATAATTGTACAGTAGCAACATAATCTTTAGGATTATGTTGCTACTGGTATTCTTCCTAAATTAATTTCTTTATTGTAGTCATATCCTTTAATTTCAAAGTCCTCTACTTTAAATTCATAGAAATTTTTGGTGTTATTATTTATTATTAGCTTTGGAGATACATCCATTGGTTCTGCACTTATTAATTTTTCTACAAGTGGAATATGTCTATCATATATATGACAGTCTCCTATATTATGTGTAAGTGTTCCTACCTCTAGTCCAGCACATTGTGCAAACATATGCAAAAGTGCTGCATATTGCATTGTATTCCATCCATTTGCTGCAAGCATATCTTGTGAACGTTGATTTAATATTAAATGTAATTTTCCTTCTTTTACTAACCATTGTGTTCCATATGCACATGGCTCTAAATTCATATCTTTTAAGTCTTCAAAATCAAATATATTCGTCATAATTCTACGACTAGATGGATTGTTTTTTAGTAATTCTAGCACATAGTCTACTTGGTCAATATTTTTAATCTCTGAACCAATTTTAAAGTTATATTTTTTTTGCATTTGATATCCATATGCTTTTCCAATACTTCCGTCTTCATCTGCCCATTGATCCCATATATGTGAATTCAAATCATTAACATTATTAGATTTTTTTTGCCAAATCCAAAGCAATTCATCTATTGCTTTTTTTACTGTATTTGTATTATTTCTTAAAGTTATCATTGGAAATTCTTTTGCTACATCATATTTATTTGTAACACCAACTATTGATATATAATTAGCTTCACTACCATCATCTTCCCATATAGTTCTAACATTTGTTCCAACTGAAGAATATCCATGTTCTAATATTTCTTTACATGTATCTATAAAATTTTTATCTGCTTGAGTCATTTTTTATTCCTCCTATTTTTACATTTTTTGCAATTTATTGATATTATATATTATATGTTAAATAAATTCAACATATTTTGTTATCAATTATTTAATATGTTACTCGATAACAGTTATTTAAATAAAATGTGTTAAAAGTATAGATATATAAATATTTACGCAGTGTTAGTGTAAAATATATTCGGGGAAAATAAAAATATAAAAAATAAGATACCCAA
>CAPZDM010000085.1 GCA_948745425.1 uncultured Clostridia bacterium | reverse complement strand
ACGAAATTCCTCTAAAGATGTGCCAATTGATCAATTTTTAGATAGTTCCATGAATAATGAAAGTCAACGATATGATTCTGTTCAATTTGAAGGAAAGCAGGAAGGTGCAGATAACCCATGGAATATGACAGCGGGTATATTTGAGATGGAGGGAGAAGGGGAATGTATTTTTTTGACTCCAAATACAGCCGCTTTGTTGGAAGAAATAGAAAATATGTCATTTTTTTCATTTTGCTGTGAAATACATCCATGGGTAAGAGAAAGTTCAGACGGAGCAGGACTTGTTATTTGGATTATGGATAGAGAAGATACTATTTTGCACCAAGAAGATATCATAATAGATAGAGAAGAAAACTGGAAAACAATTCAATTAGATTTAAGTTTATATAGTGAAGCAAAAAAAATAAAGATATTTTGCAATAATGGCGGAAATGGAGATGACAGTGGGGATTGGGTCGTTTTAAAATTGCTGGAGACAGAGAATACTGCAGATTTGTCAGAGAATAAAAAACAGGAAGATTTTGTAATATTTTCTTCTGAGTATATACCGGCATGGGATGGAACATTAGAACAGAATATTTTGCAGTTCGGGGGGGTAGAACCAGTATTGTCAGTTGAAAAAGAAGGATGGGATTCTTCTGATGTATTAAATCCATCTGTAATTTTAAAAGATGGAATTTACTATAATTATTATTCTGGATGGGATAAGACTGCATGGAGAACAGGTCTTGCAACATCTATAGATGGTGTAAATTGGGAGAAATATAATAAAAATCCAATATTGGATATACGAGAAAATGAATGGGATAATACTTATATTGCAGCAAATGGAAGTGCAGTTTTGTTTCAAGATAAAATTTATTATTTTTATCAAGGGATTTCACAAGGAACAACAGATTCTAAAATAGGACTGGCTGTCTCAGAAAATGGAAAAGAGTTTGGGGAAAGAACGAAAGAGGCAGTATTAACTGCCGGAGAAAGTGGGGCATGGGATAGTGCAGGTGTTGCTGATCCTTATGTAATAGAAATAAATGGTACATTGTATTTATATTATCTAGGACAGGATAGATTTGGAGTACAGAGATTGGGAGTTGCAAAATCTACAAATGGAAAAGAATGGATTAAATATGCCAATAATCCCATTATGGATGTAGGGGTAAAGGGAGCTTTTGATGAAAGAGGGTTGGGAGAACCAAGCGTAATCTATCAGGCACCATATTTTTATATGCTCTATACTGGAAGAGATATAAAAGAACAAAGAAATTTGGGGATAGCTGTGTCTTTGGATGGAGTAAATTGGAAAAAGTTAAGTTATATGGGGATGATTGAACAAGAAGAGAATATTTGGAACAGTAAAGTAATATGTGATTCAACGCTGATAGAAACAGAAGACGGAGAAGTGATGGTTTGGTATGGGGGAGGAAATATTGCCAGTCCAGATGAAAACTTGAATGGAAGAATTGGTATGTTTACTATTTCCTTTGATCAGGTTGCAGATGCAGCACAATTTGATGTAAATGATAATTGGAAAAATTCTTTGATTAGTAGTATGGATTTTTTAAAGGGAAGTTATGAGATAGAGGGAGGAGAATCCAATCGATATGCTTGGTGTTCAGACACAGTATCGATTGTGCTGAAACAGGAAAAGGATACAGAAAAAGTGATAATAGACGGTTATCTGCCAATGGATTTACATCAAAAAACTGGAAAAGATGAGGTGAAATTATCTTTTTATTTAAATGGGGAGTTGATACAAGAAAAGATATTTTATGAATCAGGATTATTTGAGATTGAATTAAAAAAATCAGAACAAGTAAAAAAAGAAGAATATTTAGAATTACAGATAAGGGCATCTTCTTGCGTAAATCCTCAGAAAGAGAAAATTTCTGAAGATCAGAGAGAGCTGAGTTGGAGGATAGAGAAGATCTGGCAGAAGTAAAAGATAATAATTAAGAGGAAAATAAAATGTATAAGTTATGTAGGGATTATGTAAAAAAGAATATATTATTTATTTTGATGATAATAATTTGTTTTGTATTAGGAGTTATTTATGTCAATCAAAGTGCAAGAGATATTGTATTTATGGATTTTTGGCGTAACGGAAAACAGCTTATTCCAGCAGTAATGGAGAAAAAATGTACATTTCAGACATTTTGGAGTGCAACAGGAGGACAACGGAATTTTTTGCAAATGTTTCTTTTGGCATTAAATATCCGATTTTTAAAATTAAATTGTATGTGGGAAGTATATGGAGGAATATGCGTTTTAATATTGTCAATTATTTTAGTATATATTGTATGGGGAAAAATGATTGATAATATTGAAATAGAACAGAAGAATATAATAAAACAGATTTTATTTCTGCCGGTTATATTTTCTATAACTAATTTAAATCAATGGGAAATATTATCGCTTCAATTTTCTTTTGCATTTATGCTTAGGATATTTTCTTTTTTATTGATATTTGCTGTATTAAATCAAGGATTAAAAAAGAATATTTATTCTCCAAAGTTATTTGGGAAAATTGGCGTTTTTGCAGGACTTGTTATTTGCTTTTTAAGTCAGTTATATTTTCCGGCAATGCTTTTTTCCGTAGTAACAATATTTCTATTAAGAATGTTCGGGGGGGTATCAGCAGATAAGATAAAAGAATTTTTTTGCTTTTTTATTCCATGTATAGTAGCGGTATTTTATTATTTTTATAACATTGAAACATCTAGTATAACAGGAGGAATAGTATCGTTATGGGATACATTAAAAAGCGGAGAATTTTTTATGGGATTGTTATATATGTTAGTTGGAAGTATGATACCGCAGACTACAATAGAAAAAATGAATATGCCTCAAATAACAGAAATAGGATTTGTATTATTGGGAATTGTAGTTATTGCAATAGTATTATATTTTGTTCTAAGAATATATGAATATTCTTATTTTCCACTTATATTAATAATGTATGGCTTAATTAGTATACCAATTATTATATATGGACGAGTTAATACATTTAGTTTATATTATCTTACTTCATCACGTTATGTCTGCGAAACAACATTAATATGGGTCGGCTGTACGTTGATTTTTGCATTTACAATTATAAATAATTCGAAATGGATTTTAAAAATAATAACAGGTGTATTAATAACTGTAATAACAATAATAATTTTTAGTACAGATTTAAAAGAATTTCGTATTGCACCATATAGAGGGTTTTATAAAGAAGAATTATTGTCAACGTTAAAAGAATTTGATGAAAGTGAAATAGATGATGATACACTTTCACTATTTCAAGCACCAGTAGATATAGTAAGAGAAGTGATTATTTTAATGAAGAAATATCATTTAAATGTATATAAATAAAATGAAAATAAATATAAGCAGATTAATTCTTTTATTTTAAGATTTGAGGTATGAGATTAAAGAAATAAATAAAAGGAGTATGCTTAAAATGGAACGAAAAAGGGTAAAGGATTTAGTATCTATAATAATAATGGTAACAGTGGCTACATATTATATATTTTGTACTAAAAGTAGTTCTGAATTAAACGGAGATTTAGGAGATGGTGCATTTTCTATAATTTATGCTATATCTAATATAATAAAATCAGGTGAGATACCATTATGGTTATCTAATATTTGGGGAGGTATACCAGCAGTAGGAAGTACTTTAACACAAGCATTATATCCAGTAAATTGGTTAGGGTTTTGGATTTTTGGAAAAGATATGTCATATTGGTTTATAGCGTTTGATTTTATTTTTCATATATCAATATTATGTATAGGATTATATATCTTTTTAAAGATTAATTTATATGAGTGGTATATTGCATTATTAAGTACACTACTAACCGTATTTTGTGGGGCTGTTTTATGGCAGAGAGAATGGATATATTTATTTATGGGATTTGTTTGGCTTCCTTTTATGGTGGATTGTGTTATTTTATTTGAAAGAGAAAATGGAAAGAAAAAATGGATATATATTATCTTAGGAAGTATAAGTATGGGAATGTCGGGTCTGGCAAATCAAGGACAGACATTATTAATTAATATTTTGATTGTTTGCTGGTTATATTTATGTTATGTCATAAAACATATAGATAGTTGGACATATATTTGGAAACTTACATATAAGATGTTGCTATTCGGAATAATAGGAATTTGTATTTGTGCACCTTCGTTACTTCCAGCGATTGAATATACAAAAAATGCAAGCAGATATATACCAGATATAGAATCTGGATGGGTGAATGGAATGGAAGTAATGCCACTGGAGATTTTTGTTAAGCATGTAACATCGATTGGAGATGTTGGAAGTATTTTGCAGTTACCGTCAAAATATGTTGGAGAAGGTTATAGATTTGGAAATGTTCCATTTTTAGTATCATTTTTTGGTTGTATCGGTTTTTTTAGGAAAACAAATTGGGATAGTATAAAAATCTTTATAAGAGGATTATTTATATTCTTATTATGTTATTGTACAGGATTGATATTCCCTTATTTGTTTTATTATATTCCTTATTACAATGCAATTAGAGAACCGTTTTTATATCAGCCGTATATGGTATTAGTGTTTGTATTTTATGTAGGGGAAGGAATAAAAAGTAGAGAATTAGTTAAGAAAAGTACAATTAAAGCGGAGTTTTTTATGCCGGTAATTATGTGTGGATTATTATTAGTTATAATAATGGCGAATATTTTACCTTGTTATTATAATGAAAAGGTTATATTGCTTGAATGTATATTATTTATAATATTGATGTTGATTACAGTTAATATAAAATATAAAAAAAGAATATTACAAATATTAATTTTTAATTTTATTATTATAGAAATACTGCTGCAATTACATATTTCTTTCTCAAACTTGCAAAATTTGTATACATATAAGGAAGCAAATAATAAAATTCAACAAGTAATACAGAATACAAAAGAACTAGCATTTATGCAGGAGTCAAAAGAGGAACATAGCAGACATTATAATTTTGGGACAAATGCTTATCCATCTAATACATCATGTTTGATTGATACATATGATGCATTTGGATATTTTAATCCAGTGCCACGAAGCAATAGACTTGCAAATCAGATGTCTTGGCAGCAGCAAGCGGTAGCTAGAAATATTAAGTATTGGCATACATTGGCGGATAGTTCTTCTTGGTTTTATGAGTTTATGGCATCACTAGGATATGAATATAAAGGAGAAGTGGAGGGATTTCCTACGTTAGATGCAGCAAATACAGAAAAAACCACGTTATGGGTAGCAGAGACATTAGGTACTGCTTGGATGGTATATGATGTAATTATGACAAATAAAATGGAGGATAAAACAGACGAAGAGATACTTTATGATTTAGAGTATATAGGAATGGATATCAAAAATAAAGCATATGTAAATGGTTTAGAAAAATGGGAAACAGTACCTGGAGAAAATTCGATTTATCATATTAATTTATTAGAATATAACAATAATAATTTTAAATTAGATGTTACTACGAATCAAGATGGAATTCTTGTTACTTCAGAAACTTGGTATCCGGGTTGGAATGTCTTTATTGACGGAAAAAAACAAGATATTTTGCAAGTAAATTATTGTTTTAAAGGAGTTATGGTTTCAGAAGGGACACATATTATTGAATTTAAATATGAGCCAATTTCATTTTTTGTTGGAGTTTGTTTATGTGCAGGGGCTATTATAATTTGTTTTATAATTGGATTTTATAATATTATAATTAAAAAATAAAGATAGTTTGGTTATAGAAAAGGAGTGATAAAGCTGAAAAAAACGATAGATAAGTTTATTTTATTAATAAAATTTTCGTTAGTAGGAATTGTTAATACAATGAGTTCTCTTATTATTTATTATATATTATTATATTTTAACGTGCACTATAATATTGCTATTATTTTAGGTTATATAGGAAGTTCTATAATTGGATATTTTTTAAATAGAATATGGGTATTTCAAGCAAGAAAAAATTCTTTTAGCAGTAGCTTAGTAAAATATTATATTGTTTATATTTCTGCTTTATTATTAAATTTGATCTGTATGCACTTATGGATTGAAATATTAAGTATAAGTAATAAATTAGCACCGCTTCTGACGTTATGTATTACAATACCATATAATTTTTTATTAAGTAAGTTATGGGTATTTAAAGAAAGTGGAGAAAATAAAAATGAAAAAAGAGGTATTTAACCTCATCAAGGAAGTCCCCCGCTTTTAAGCCGCCAAGGCGAAAGCGGTG
>CAPZDM010000084.1 GCA_948745425.1 uncultured Clostridia bacterium | reverse complement strand
CTATTCTTTTATAATGAGGTTTTTCTTCTGAAATGGTTTCCTCATATAAGGCATATAAAAAGAACTTATAAACAATATCATTCAAATATGGTAGTCCTACAACTACAATATCTTTACCGTTTTAATGAGTTCAACCCTTCAACTGCTCCGAAAATTATAATCGCCTAACTCACAATATCTTTTAAAAGTAATCATAGGAAGCCCCTCGTGTTTTTTTCTTATTTGTGCTAATAGCCCTTTATGTTCTACTAAACATGACCTACTATAAGAATATGTACAATCTTGTATTACTTTTCCTTTGTACTTAACTTTGGGTATTTCTTTATAGGTAATAGGTCTTTCCTCAAAAAATTTTTCGTAAAATTCTGGTTCTAATGTTGCTGACAGCACAATAGTTTCCATGTTTGGTGGTTCTTTGCAAATTAAACAATGAACTAGGTCATCATCATTATAGTCGTTTTTCATTTTTTCGCTATCTTCATTGTATTTATATATAGCACTAATACTAAGAACATCAAATATATTGTAAATAGATTTTTTTTCTTCTACAATCTCTTTTTCTATGTTTTCGATTTGTGAATTAGTAAGTGATTTTTGATATATTGGTTTTACTGATTTTACTTTTTTATATGGAGTATTTAAAATTGTATCTAGTTTCTTTTTTAATTCCTCACCTAAGATTCCACTTAAACATTCACATGTATTTTTTAATGCTTTTATCTTAAATGTTCGTACTGTGATACATTTTCTTATAATATCTTCGTCAATAATAAGTTTATGTGTGTATCTTAAATGCCAATGTAAATGAAATAGTCTGTCTTGTGTTGTAACAATATGCCCCATATAATGATTAACAATTTCGTTTTGTTCTAAGTAATATGAAATATTTTCTATATCTCTCTCAATTTCACTTATTTTATCTTTGGTTAAATCTTCCTTTTCTAGTGCTAGTTTATCTTTTAACATTTCAACAGCTGATTCCAAAAAAATTTTACGCTTTCCAAATGCTCCTATATTCATAAGTCTCTTTTCTTCATACCTTATTTTATCGTTATGAATAAACTCCAATTTTGGGGTTTTCATTATATCTTTAAATCCAATCTCTATTAAGTCTTCATATATCTCGTCTTTTAGAGAATGGGTAGGAACAGCAATTATGTATTTACAAAATATTGCTTCTTTTATTGATATTCCATAAGCTTTTGTTTTTCCTAATGCCGTTTGACCCTTTATCAGAGTTATTCTATGTGGTATTTTATTAAAATGTATATATTCTTGATAATTTCTGTTATCTATCATTTTACCATATTCTCCTTTTTAATTCTTCAAATAACATTTTAAATGCCTCATCTATATCAATATACTTAATATTATCACTTAGCATATAAATTGCATTTCTAGGTACGACCGTATTTCTCATGTTATGATAATGTTTACAACTATCTTTAAAAGGGCAAAAATTATCACATTTTTTGGGGCTATAACTGTATTTTTTATTGCTTTCTATAATGTTTCCCCAGTTCTTGTCTTTCTCTTTATTGTACAAATCTGGATATTTTGCTATTGTTTCTAATATTCTTTTTTTGCCACCTTCTAAATACATTAAGCTAAGACTTAGTCCAAAAAGTTCGTCATGATGTAATCGCCTTTGACCTGTTGTAAATATTTTGTATAATTCGCATTTTTCTGCAACTTTGCTCCAGTCATTTATTTTAGTTCTTTTTATTTCAGTTTTAGTATTGGTAGTGTTGTAAATTTTTATTGGTTTTGTTTCTATGCTTTTATGGTTACTTTTCCTTTTTTCCTTTGGCTCTACTAATGTGTAGTTTTCTGACATAGATATTTCATAAAACTGTTTTTCATTTTCCTGTACGAAATCGCCGAACTACTATATATAAATATATAGACAATTCGGTATTTTCGTATAACTTGTCGTCTTTAAAAACTTTTTGACAAACACTACCTTTTACAGAAAAATGATAATCTGAAAACATATTCATATTGTATGTAGATTCTTGTTTTGCCCTTAATTCCTGTTCTTGTTCGTTTGTTAAAGTAACTTTTCTAACATGAAAACTACCATTCAATAAGTTAATTCCTGTTTTACTTGAAAATTCTACCATTCGTTTTGAAAAATTAGAACTATCATTTGCTTTTAAATACTTTTCAAAGCACCTAAAATATTTGTCTAGTGGAATACATTTGTCAAATAAAGGGTGATTTTCTTCGATTAGAGTATTACTGCCATGAAATTGTCTGTTCACATTAGTACAATTATTATCAAAGTACATAGGAAACATTGCTTGTAATAAAAATAACATTCCATGTGCCAATTTCCAACTAAAAATAGGTACATCTGTCTTAAATATGACCCTGAATCTTTCTCCTTTTTCTGGGTCTGAAAATGTTTTATATGCAAATAATACATTAAGGTCTAAATCTATTATTCTTTGTTTTACTTCTTTGTACATTTCTCCATATTCTGGAGTAAGGTCGTTCTTATATCTATCTTGTTTATGGTCTACATCAAGCCCAAAAGTAGACATTAATATAAAATGATTCTCTGTATTAGTTACAGCTCTACCTGTTGTTAATGGAACAGGTAATACTGTATTTTCCATTGCCCATCTGGGTACACCTAAGGCATTCTGATATAACATATACCAAGTACTATCATTTTCTAACAGTCTTTCCTGTGCTGTACATTTTCCATAAGCATTATTGTAATAATCTAAATCTAGGAATATACACCCACAAAAGGTTTTTCCTTTAACTGCTACTTGTTCTTTTAACTGTTCTAATGAAAGCATTGTAGGCTGTAATTTTAAGCCATTCGTAATACGACCATCTTCTTTTTCTGGTTTTTTTGAACGACTTTCTGGAAAGATAGAAACATAAATTGTCTTGTCTGTTAGTATATCTGTTTGTACATTTGGAGTATCATATAAGCTAAATATTTTATTATCTGTTTCTTTTTGTCTTTTTAATGATTCTTTCCATTTATCTTTCAAACTATCTGTATGATTCTCCATGTGAAAACTCCTTTTTGATTGACAAAAGGAACTTATTATACTAATATATTATTGTGTGAATACTAATACAAAAGTTCCTTTTGTGTTTAGTTAATGGGCTTTTATAGTCCATTATTTTTTAATCTTCATTAGTTAAGTTTTTCTTCTTTTAATAGATTCATTACTTTATCTGTACTTTCTTTAATTATTAACGCTAAAACGTAAGATTCTATTTCTATTTTGTTAAGTACATCTAAGATTTCCTGAAAATTATCACTTTTCAAAGAACCTATTGTATAACTTAGTATTCTATCTCCATTTTCACATAGAATATCTATTATGGTGTCTTCCATTTCTCTTAAACGTCTTTTTGGAGCTTTAATTTTAGTTTCAGACACTTTGTACTTTATGTGTTCTAGTCCCATTGATACTAGATAATTTGCATCAATATCTAATACTACGTTACGTTCATCATCTAGCTCAATTATCTTTGCATTTTTGTTTAATTCTTCTTGCTTGCTTACTATTCTTAATTGATTCATTATCTTTTTCCTCCTTCCTCAATAACCGTATTCGCCTCGCTAAATACTAAATTAATTGGTAAATAGCGAGGCTTATGCCAGAGCAAAAACTTTCATTGTGCTTGTTTTTATGTGTTTTGTTTCTATATCTTTGTACTCCACTTTTATATGTACTGTAGATAATGCTGTACAAGTAATAAGTGGTAATACATACAGTAAAATAATGTTAAGTAGCATCTTTATTCCTCCTATCTATTTTTTAATAGTTCTTTGTATGTTTCAAACAACACACTTTCTAAGTCATCAAGCATTTCTGCTTCAAACACATCTTGAAAACCATTATGCGCCCAAATATATGCATTATCATCATTTCTTAATTGATAGACAAACTCTGCGAAATTTACTTTGTGCTTTTCTATAAGTTGTTTTGTAGTGCTTATTAGTTCATCATTTGGTACTTTTTGTTGGTCTTGAACTGCGTTGTTAATGTTGAATATTATATCAACAAGGAAATTTTTTTCATTTTCTTCTAATATTGGTATTCCTTCGTATTTCATGTGTTTTTCCTCCTTTCATTGTTGCTATTATAACACCTTTTATGATATAGTGTACACGGCAAACTTTTTCTGCCACATTTTCTTGTCCGAAATTGTTTGCTACATTTTATTAAAGGAGGATTTAAAATGGCTATGACTATATTTCCTAAAAATAATGGAACTTTTGTATATAAGAAAAAAAACTATAAATATGGTGAATTATCTCTAAATCTATTTAATTATTACAACAAAACAAAAAAAATAAATATCGATTTTATAGAAAATTTTAAATATTCTACTGACTATGATTGTGTTGAAGATATAATTCAAAAAGAACCAAAGATAAAAAAATTAATTTCTTTTTTTGAGCCCATATATCAACATTTCTATATAAATTTTAAACCCAATCAAAGAAAAGAATTTTTAAAGCAAGAAAAAAACAAGAAAATATTGCAAAATCCTTATTCTGTAACAATTGAACACAATATTGAAAATTCTAGCTTGTCACTTAATTTTATTACTTTACAAAATTTCCTTATTTATGACTTTTTTAACTTTTTTTTCAATAATAATTATATTAGAAAATGTGAGGAATGTAATAGTTATATGATAATACATACACTTGGTGGAAAGGTTTATTGTTCTGAAACATGTAGAGCAAAACATTTTAATCGAATTTCAAGACAAAATACCAAAGATTCTCCTCTTCTAAAAAAATATGAACTACTCCGTAAAAGATATTTTATGAGAACAGATAGAAATCCAGAGAAATATCCTAGAGAAATATTTAATAATTGGAATAAGCAAGCCCTAGAATTAAAGAGAAAATATAAAGATAATGAAAATAATGGATATGCTTTTGAGGAATTCTTAAATCAAAATGACCCTTTTCTTTTAAAATAAAAATGATATGCGTTCTTTATTAGATTTACATATCATTTCTTGCAAACATTTATTTTTTTAAATTCATTATTGGAGAGTGTTTTTGGTACATTTCTGCTAAGTCTTCATCTGTTAGGTCTAAGTATTGGTCTTCTGTTACTTTAACACTGCTATGTCCTAATATTTTTGATAAAGTATATATGTCTCCCCCACTCATTAAAAATCTTTTTGCGAAATTATTTCTAAGTGTATGAGGTGAGGCATCTTTTATTCCTATTCTTTGTATATATTTTGTAAAATTTTTTTCAAAATAATGAACTTCTAAATGTAACCCTCTTTTTGTACAAAATAAGTATTTTGAATCGGTATATCTATCTCTATATTGTACCCACCTTTTTAGTTCTACTGCTGTTTTAGTCGAAAAGAAGACATAACGATTTTTCTTGCCTTTTGTGTTTTCTGCTGGTAAAAATATACACCTTTTTGTAAAATCCACATGTATATCTTCTATTAAGAGTGTCTCTCCTAGACGCATTCCGTGTATCTAGTAATAAACCTACTATTACTTTATCTCTGTACTCATAATATAATGTTTCATCAAAATTATTTAATAATCGTAGCAATTCCTCATCTTTAATATAATACTTCGGCTTTCTATTTGTTTTTAGTTTTTTTAGTCCTTCTACTGGGTTAGTTCTTATTAATTTTTCATTATACATATAATTGAAAAACACTCTTATATTTCTCATATAATTGTTTATTGTAACATTTGTAACTACTCCTTTATAATCTCCCCTTTGTTCTGGATTATTAGTTTTCTTTGTATTCTCATTTACGACAACTGTATATTTTCCTCGTTCCTGTAAATACTTGATATAAGTTTTTAAATGTATTTGTCTTACATCATTTGCACTTTCAACTCCTAATTCTTTTTCCAAATAATTTGCTAGTAACCTCAAAGTAGATTCATAACTACTAATACTCCTTTTACTTAATCCCTTTGTACTGCATTCGACCATAAAGTCGTCAATTTGTAAATCAATTTCACGCATAAAAAATACCTCCTATTTATTGAATTTTTAATTTAATAAAATCCAATAAACAAAAGGTCTTATTTTCCATTTTCTATACCCAATAAATTTAAAAAGTTTGTTGGTATTTTGTAAAACAGTTTGTAGGTTTTTTATCCCATTTCCACCTTGTTTTATAGCTATAAACTTGTGAGTTCGTTGGTATAATGGAAATTTTTTACAATTCTTACATCTGTTGTTGCTCAACGCTTATATGTGATTTTTTATGCACTTTTTAGTTCTAGTCTTAGTTTATCACTTATCATTGCTATGAATTCT
>CAPZDM010000083.1 GCA_948745425.1 uncultured Clostridia bacterium | reverse complement strand
ATTTGCCTATTTCTTTTGTTTACTATGAAACTTTTGCAAAATACCGAAACTTAAAAAAATAATATAAATTGTATTAATAAATGTATACTTTTCAAAAGATATATGCTAAAATATATATAGCATTAATTTAATATAAATTTTTTGCGTTCTTATCTAATAAACTTTTATTAGAACATAAAATAAAAAAGGAGTGATAAATATGGAGTATAGATATACACCACAAGGTGTTTGCTCAAAGGAAATGATAATAGAACTTGATGGAGACATTATAAAATCTGTAAAAATTGTTGGAGGATGTCCTGGAAATACTGTTGGATTAACATATATGATACAAGGAAGAAAAATAGATGAAGTAATTGAAAAATTAAAAGGAATTCCATGTGGAGCAAGAAGCACATCTTGTCCAGATCAATTAGCAATAGCGCTAGAAGAAATTAAACATAAAATATAGAATGAGGCACATTAAATGTGCCTCTAAAAAATCTATAAAATAAATTTGGTATTTTCCTTGTAATATATTAAAGAAAATGATAATATTTAATAGTATATTTTATTTATATAAATATAAAGTCGTATAATTGCTAACCCTCACAGATTTTCTCCTTATAGTTGAAAACTGTGAATCAGGCAAGAACACATTAAAGGAGAGTTATGTTAAATATAATTACTTTATTAAAAGAAAAAATAGATACAAAAGATATATTGCAAAATGAACCAATGTCTAAACATACAACATTTAAAATAGGAGGAAATGCAGATTTATTAATTAAGGTTCATAATATAGACCAAATAAAATTTGTTCTTAATATCGTGAGAAATAATAATATACCTATATTTATCTTAGGAAATGGAAGTAATTTATTAGTTAAAGATAAAGGGATAAGAGGAATAACTTTAAAAATAGAGATAAAAGATGTCAAAATTGATAAACAAGATAAACAAGTATATGTTATAGTAGGAGCAGGAAATAAGGTGCCAGAGATAGCAGGAAGACTCCTAAGAGAAGAAATTAGTGGATTTGAATTTGCAGCAGGAATTCCAGGAACAATTGGCGGATTTGTTAGAATGAATGCAGGAGCATATGGAAAAGAAGCAAAAGATATTGTAATAGAAACTACTATATTAGATTATGATGGTAATATAAAAAAGATTATAGGTGAAGGACATGAGTTTAGATACAGAGAAAGTGCTTTTTTAAATATGGAAGCAATTATATTAGACACTAAATTAAAATTAAATTATGGAAAAAAAGCGGAAATAATAAGAGTGATGGAGGAGTATAGGAAATCTAGATTTGAAAAACAGCCCATAGAATTTCCTAGTGCAGGAAGTACTTTTAAAAGAGGAAATGATTTTATATCAGCAAAACTAATAGATGAGTGTGGACTAAAAGGTTATTCTATTGGTGGAGCAATGGTATCAAAAAAACATGCAGGTTTTATTGTAAATACAGGTAATGCGACAGCAGGAGATATTTTAAAATTAATAGATTATGTTAAAAAAGTAGTTTTAGAAAAGACAGGAAAAGAATTGAAACTTGAAATAGAAATTGTTGGAGAAGATTAATAAATGCAGTAGAAAGGATGATAATAGTGAAAGGATTTTTAAAATGGTTTAAGTCGGGTACTAAGATGAAGAGATGGATGTTTCTTATATTAATAGGAATAGCTTTAAGTTGTTATGGTGTTTCTGAAATAATTGCAATGAAAAGCTTATCAATCTTAGATTTAGTAAAAGTAGTTGTACTTTTTATAATAGGATTTATATTAATTGTAGTAGGATTAGTATATAGTCAAAAAAGAGTATTAGAATTACTTATAGAGGAAACAGATGATAGAATAGGGAAAAATGATAAAGATGTAAATGTTAAATCATTAATTTTTAATAAAAAGATATATAATCAAGGACCTAAAATAGTAGCAATAGGGGGAGGCTCAGGTCTGAATACCGTTTTAAAGGGTTTAAAACATTATACAGACAATATAACAGCAATAGTTGAAACTTCAGGATATAGTAAACAATATATTTTGGAAGGAATAGCAGCTTTAGCAAAAAATGAAGAAGAAATGGAAACTATTTTAAAATCTAAAATAGCTAAAAATAGACTTCCATTTGGAGAATCTTTTTTACAATCAATGCAGTCTGCATTTATAGATTTATCAACATCTATGGAAAATCTTAGTAAAGTATTAAATATAACAGGAAGAATAATACCAGTTACAATGGATGAAATGACAGTATGTGCAGAATTGGAAGATGGAACTATAATTGATGATAAAGAAAAACTACCTAATATTGTAATGGACAAGATTACAAAAATAAATAGAGTATTTGTATCTCCAACAAATTGCAAAACTGCACCAGGAGTAATAGAAGCAATAATGGATGCAGATGCAATTATAATAGGACCAGGAAGCTTGTACACCAACGTAATTCCTAATTTATTAATAAAAAATGTATCAAAAGCTATTGAAGAAAGTAAGGCAAAGAAAATATATATAAGCAATATTATGACAGAACCAGGTCAAACAGATGATTTTTCACTATATGACCATATAAAAGCAATTCTTGATCATGCAAGAAATTCTATTATAGATTATTGCATATATGATACTGGAGAGATTATACCAGAATATATTAGAAAATATAATGAGCAAGGTGCAGACATTGTAGAGCAGGATATAAAAAAGATAAAAGATTTAGGAATAAGAGTTATACAAAGAAACTTTTCTATTGTAGATGACCATACAATTAGACATGACCCAACATTAGTAGCGGATTCAATTATAGAATTAATTTGTGATGATATGGTATTTAGAGATATGCAAAATGCACCACAATATATTAGTATGAATACAAAATTAAAGAAAAGTAATAAAAAGAGAAGAATTACTCAAAAGAAAAAGAAACCAAATGAAAAAAATAAAAAATCAAAACCAGAGAGAATGAAAAACTATAAAAAGAAAAGTAAATTTGCAAATAAATATAATGAAAGAATTAAATCGATACAAGAAAGCGAAGAAATGAGACAAAAGAGATTAGAAAGTTTAAAAAAATAAATTATATTAACTAAGGAATTGTAGAGAAGAACAATAGAAGGGAAGAAAAATCAATGAAGGAAAATAATAAGGAAGAAACTCTTTTAGAAAAAGACATTTCAAAGGAATGGTTAATAACAAATGGAATAGGAGGATATGCCTCATCTACAATAATAGGATGTAATACAAGAAAATATCATGGATTATTAGTAGCACCATTAAACCCACCAGCTTTAAGATATGTAATATTATCTAAAGTAGATGAAAGTATAGAATTCAATGATAACAAATATAATTTATATACAAATATGTGCAAAAACAGTATATCAGAAGGATACAAATATTTAACAAAATTTGATAATGAATATATACCAAGCTTTACTTATAAAGTAGAGGATGTTATAGTGAAAAAGATAGTATGCATGGAATATGGGAAAAACATAACTTGTATTTCATATAAAATCAAAAATGGAAATCATAAAACCAAATTAACCTTATCACCAATAGTAAACTATAGAAGAGCACATGTAGCAAGCATTTATCACCAATTTGATATTGAACAAGAAAAAGAAAATAATACAGTAAAGATAGTATTAGACAGACACTTTAATAATCCTATATATATAAAAGCGAGTGAAGGAAATTATATAGAGCATAATCAAGATATATTTAAAGGAATGTTCTATATAGAAGAAGAAAAAAGAGGATTTGATGCAGAAGACAACTTAGTAGTACCAGGACGTTATGAAATTAATATTAATGAAAATGAAGAAAAAGAAATAACATTTATATGTTCATTAAATGAAGATATAGAAAACACAAATGTAAAAGATGTAATAACAAATGAAATCTTTAGACTAAGAAAGTTATTTAAAAAGTCAAAACTATTTGATGATAAATGTGATGAAAAAATGATACAACAATATTTAATTTCAGCCGATAATTTTATAGCATATAGACAAAATACTAAATTGCATACAATACTAGCAGGATTTCCATGGTTTTTAGACTGGGGAAGGGATTCTTTAATAGCATTTGAGGGATTATTATTAATACCACATAGGTTTGATATTGCAAAAGAAATATTATTAACCTTTACTAATAATATAAGATTTGGACTAGTTCCAAATGGATTTTCAGATGATAATAATAGACCATTATACAATAGTGCAGATGCATCATTACTATTATTTGAACAAATCAATAAATATCTAAGATATACAAGTGATATAGAATTTATAAAGAGTATATATAGCAAACTAAAAAACATAATAGACTATTATAAAAGAGGAATAGACTTTGATGAAAACAATATTCATTTAGATGTAGATGGTTTAATATCATCAGGAACAATAAATACACAAAACACATGGATGGATGTAAAATATGATGGATATGCAATAACGCCAAGAAATGGAAAAGTAGTTGAAATAAATGCGTTATGGTACAATGCATTAATGACAATGGAGGAACTATCAAGCATATTTGAAGGCAAAAAAGTTTCAAAAGAATACAGAGAATTAGCAAACAAATGTAAAGAAAGTTTTATAGCAAAATTCTATAATGAAAAAAAGAAATGTTTATATGATGTAATTGGAGATGGCAAAATAAGACCAAATCAACTATTTGCTTTAAGTTTAAAATATCCAATATTAGACATAGAAAGTGAAATAGCGAAAAATGTTATATCAACAGTAGAAAAAAAGTTATTAACAAAATATGGACTAAGAACTCTTGCAAAAGGAGAACCAAACTATGTTGAAATATATGAAGGAGACTCCTTAAAAAGGGACTTAAGTTATCATCAAGGACCAGTATGGCCATGGTTATTAGGATTATATTATGATGCATTAAGAAATATGATGAATACAAGTGATGAAGAACAAAAAGAAAAAATAGTAAAAAAAATAAAGAAGCTAAAAAAAGACACAAAAGAAACCTTTATGAAAGCATTATATGAAGATGGAGTAATGGGAAGTATATCAGAAATATATGACACACAAGAACCATACCAGGGAAAAGGGACAACAGCGCAGGGTTGGAGTATAAGTGAAGTATATAGAATTATATTGGCTAGAGATTAGAAATTAGATGTTAGAAATGTAGGGGCGATTAGTAATCGCCCGTGTTACAAAGAATATACGATTTTATAGGTAAATTTCGCTGAAGCTGATTTTTTCCTATACAAAACAAAAAAACGAAAGGAACAAAGAAATGACAATAGAAGAACTAGAAAAGGAACTAAAAAGTGAAAAACTAGCACCAATATATGTATTATATGGGGAAGAGATATTCCTTTTAGAAAATTGTCTAAAAAAAATAAAGAAAAACTTTGGAGAAACAGCAAATGGAATAAATTATATACAAATAGACGAAACAAACCTAAGCACATTAATATCGGAAATGCAAACACCAGCTTTTGGATATCCTAGAAAATTAATTGTAGTAAAAAACGCAAAACTATTAAAAAAAGAAGCAAAAAAGAGAGGAAGCAATATAGACATAACATCAACAAGAGAAAAGCTAAATGAATACATAAAAATAAATCAAGGAGAAGAAAACATATTAATAATCATAGAAGAAGAAATAGACAAAACGGAATTATTAGAAACAATACAAAAAAATGGAGGAATAATCTGTAACTTTGAATTTCAAAAACCATATCAAATAGAAAAAAGATTAAAAGAAATTTGTAATGCGTATAAAGTAAATATTACAACAGCTACAACAAACTATTTGATAGATGTATGTGGAACAAACATGCAAACATTAATAAGCGAAATAAGAAAATTAATAGACTATGTAGGAGAAAATGGAACAATACAAAATAAAGACATAGACTCAATGTGTTCAAAAACAATAGATAGTAACATATTTGACTTAACAGATAATATGGGAAAAAAGAATATCACACAAGTAATAAAAATATTAAATGAACTATTATATTCAAAAGAACCAATACAAAAAATATTAATAACTCTATATAATCATTGTAAAAAAATATACACAGTAAAATTAGCAGAAGAGCAAAATAGAAATATAGCAACAGAACTAAACTTAAAACCAAATCAAATATTTTTAGTAAATAAATACAAGACACAAAGTAAGTACTTTAAAACTGTGGAACTAGAAACAATATTACACGAATTAATAAACTTAGACTATAATTATAAAATAGGTAATATTGATATAAACATAGGACTAGAGAGTATACTATGTAGGTATTGCTCGTAAAATTTATGTTACAATACATAAATTGGGATTTGTGGGGATGATAAAAATTACAGAAAATTATAATTATATATGGTAAAGGCTTCGAAGAATTTGCAAGAAACCTCCTTTAACAAGGGAGGTGGCA
>CAPZDM010000082.1 GCA_948745425.1 uncultured Clostridia bacterium | reverse complement strand
AAAACAGCAAATGAAAGATTTAATTTGTTAATGAAACAATTTATAGAACAAGAAAATATAACTGAAGAACTAAAAGCTAATAATCAAATAGAATGGGTTTGCAGAATGAATAATATTAAAAATCGTGTAGAAGAAATTATATTTAATGAGTTAATTTATGTTTAACTTTACCTTATTTTAGGTGGTAAAGAAATGCATAATTATTTAAAAGAATTAGACCTAATTAAAGCATAATTTATTAAAGATTATACATTTTGTGAGTGAGTACACATTAGATTTCTTGAATATGCAACGTATTTGTACTCACGCAACAAATACAGTATTGAATTGGACAAGTCCCAAACCCTAATACAAAAAAACAGAAAGTGAGATGAGAAATTATAAGAAACAGAAATATAAAAATAAATATCTTTTTGAATGAAGAAGAAAATAGAATATTAAATGAGAAAGTAAGAAAATCTGGCTTAAATAAATCAGAGTTTTTTAGAAAAATAATTTTAGATTATCAGCTAAAAGAAAAACCAGATGAAAAATTTTATGAAACATTATCACAACTTCGTGGCATGGCAATAAACTTAAATCAAATGTCAAGAGTCTATAATCAGTATAAAGGCTATGTAAATGAAAATAAGTATGCAACTTTATATAATCAAATACAAAATTTTATACTAGCATTAGAAGAAGTTTATCTTATACCGCAAAAGGAAAAGAATGTAAGTGGGTGGTAATAGATTATGGTGTTAGAATAGATATATGGACACATTTTATGAGAAAGTGTATAATAAATTATGTACACTAAACTGAAAGGAGTGTGTCAAAAATGGCAACAAAAAAGTATGATTAAGATTTTAAACAAATGATAGTAGAATTATATGAAAATAAGAAGCCAGTATGTGAAATAAAACGTGAATATGGCATACCAGATGCAACGTTGTATCGTTGGATAAAGGAATATGGGAAAATAAGAACAGAAGCAGGAGAAACAACAAATAACCATGAAATGAAGAAACTAAAAAAAGAAAATTTAAAATTAAAAGAAGAACTAGAAATATTAAAAAAAGCGATTGCCATATTCACGCCAAAGTAGAAGAAAAAGTAAAATTTATAAAAAATAATAGAAAAGTACATGATATAAGAACAATGTGCAAAGTATTAGGAATAGCACGTTCAGAGTATTATTATCAAATAAATAAAAAGAAAAATAGATATAAAGAAGCAAACGAAAAATTAGATAAGGAAATAAAAGAAGAATACGAAAAATCAAAAGGAAGATATGGCTCACCCAAAATACAGAAAATACTAGAAAAAAGAGGTATAAGAGCAAGTCAAAAAAGAATAGCAAGAAGAATGAAAGAAATGGGATTAAGGTCAATTACAGTAAAAAAGTTTAGACCAAGTGGAAGCAAAGGAAAAGTAGATGATACAAATAAGCCGAATTTGTTAGCACAAAACTTTAAAGCAGAAGGATTACGAGAAAAAATGGTATCAGATATTACATACATATATACAAAAGAAAAAGGATGGACATACTTAGCAATAGTAATGGACTTGTATAGCTTGAGAGTCATAGGATACAGCTATGGAGAGACAATGGAAGCAGAGCTAGTAATAAAAGCAATACAAAATGCTAGGGCAAAAGGGAAATTCAAAGAAGGAGCAATATTTCATAGTGATTTAGGTTCTCAATATACATCGAATGAAGTTGAAAAATATTTGAAAGAACTAGAGTTAGTACATTCGTATAGCAAGAAGGGATACCCTTATGATAATGCTAGTATGGAAAGCTTCAATGCCATATTAAAAAAAGAAGAAGTAAATTTACACGTGTATAAAACATTTGAAGAAGCAAAAAGAACAATATTTGAATTTATAGAAAGTTGGTATAATCGTAGAAGAATACATTCATCTATAGGTTATAAAACACCATATGAACTAGAAAATCAAAAAATATGTTAGTATAACAAGACACTAACATAAATAAAAAAAATTCTCAAAAAAAGTGTCCAAAAACTTGACATAGATCCTTCAGAAAACTTTATGATAAAATATAGTAAATTGAAAAGAGAAAAATAACCAAAAAATACACAAAAATTTGTAGGCAAAAATTTTGCCACGAATTACTTAACAGATACTAAAAGGTCGATTTTTTCGTAAAAAAATTGCATTTTATGTAAAAATGTAGTACAATTTAATTATAATATGGCAATATCCAAAAATAGGAGGATACAATATGAATGTAAACGAAAAAAATAGCTCTGGTGTTGAAGGATTATTAGCGAATGCTAACTCCACATCCTCTTTTAGAGGAAAACGGTATTACTTTAAAGGCGATTTGTGCCAAATGTCCACTGCCAAAAGAGTAGCAGATTCATTAGGCATACCGATTGACAATGAAGATGTTTATCCATTTGTAGTGTCACAAGAAGATTTTGATCGCGTCAAAGAATATCTGATTTCTAATTTGGTAGAAGGTTGGTGGCACTATGTGACCCACGAAGAGTACTGTGAAATAAAAGGTGAATATCACTTCGGTGATAAATATCTTCGCTATCAGAAAGAGATTCAGCAGATAGATGATGACCTTGGAATACTGATTCAGAAAGGTAACTCTGTTTTCTTTGCAACTTCGAAAGAAGATTTTAACGCAATCGTCGAAAAACTTAATATTGAAAGTGACTAAGGAATAATTATTCCAACCGTGAAAGAAGGGCTAACCATAGTCCTTCTTTTGATTCTTTGGATTTTTGTGTCAAAAAGCCCTATCCATATTGACACAGAAAATATGTGATGTTGAAAAGCTATCAAACAGTTTTTATATTGCAGTCATTTGTATTGCAATTTATAAAAATATATGATAAAAAATGTAAAGTAAAAGTAAATTAGATAGGAGTAAACAATATATGGAAAATGAAGTATATGAACTATTAGATAAGTTGAACATTGAATATAAAAAAGTAGAACATCCAGCATTATTTACCAGTGAAGATAATAAAAAATATAATATAAAAATTGATGCAACAGTATGTAAAAATCTTTTTATTAGAAACAGTAATAAAAGTCAGTACTACATATTTGTACTACCTTTAAATAAAAAAATAGACTTGAAATTATCACAAAAACAACTAGGGGAAAAAAGACTTAGTTTTGGAGATGAAGCGATATTAGAAGAAAAACTAGGAGTGAAAACTGGCTCTGTATCTATATTTAATGTAATAAATTTAAAGGAAAAGGATATTATTTTTATATTAGACGAAGACATATTACAATGTGATAAAGTAGGATTTCATCCAAACATAAACACAGCAACAGTAATATTTAAACCAAACGAACTCCATAAAATATTTAAGCATTACGATATAAAATATAAATTCATTAAAATATAAAAAGAGAAAAATTATATTTATCAGTTATCGGAGTCAGCATTACAATTTGTGGCTAAAGATCAAGAAAATGCAGGAGCTTTTGTAAAAGAATCAAAAGGAGCACGTGAATTACTAATGCTTTACAATTATGCAACAGGAGAAGTTTTTATTCCAAGCCGATATTCAGAAATAGAGAGGATAAAAATTAAACAAAAATTTAATATTCTTTTACTAAAGGGAACAACTTACAAGTTTATTGAGATGTAATATTATTTTGTGCCAACAGAATTAATTTTTCTGTTGGCAATTCTCTATATTATAAATCAAAATTAAAAGAAAAGATTAGAATTATAAAATAGAAATACATAAATAAAGTATAATAAAATTTAAATTAATCGAATAAGAATAGTATGAGGTAGAACTATGAGTTTATTAGAAATTTTATTAATTAGTATAGGTCTTGCAATGGATGCTTTTGCAGTATCAATATGTAAAGGATTATATATGAGAAAAATGAACTGGAAAAAAGCAATAATAATAGGATTATATTTTGGAATATTTCAAGCAATAATGCCAATTATAGGATATTATATAGGAGGAAGTTTTCAAAGTCTGGTAACAAATATTGACCATTGGATTATACTAGGATTACTAGTTTTTATAGGTGGAAATATGATAAAAGAATCATTTGAAAACGAAAAAGCAGAAGCAAATGACAATATAGATATAAAAACAATGATGATATTAGCAATAGCCACAAGTATAGACGCATTAGCAGTAGGAATAACTTTCGCATTTTTTGAGATAGACTTAATATCTGTAGTTTTAGCAATAGGTATAATAACATTCATATTATCAGTAATTGGAGTTAAAATAGGAAATAAATTCGGAGCAAAATATGAACGAAAATCAGAATTTGTAGGAGGGTTAATATTAATTATAATAGGTATAAAAGTACTAATGGAACACTTAGGAATAATATAATTTATATGTAGGGGCACCGTTTGTGGGAATACCTGTGAGACATGACACCACTGTGCCCTTTATGTATTTTAATAAATAGTTAATGGTGAATAATAAACGTAGGGGCACATTGCATGTGCCTCTTAAAAAATGAAATTTGTAACATATTAGATTTACATAAATGTTAGATGAATGGTTGTAAGGGCGCACAGTGTGCGTCCGTTGAAAATAGCAATTATTATATTTTCATTTATATCCCCAAAGTTATAAATAAATGTGAAATATTTGTGAATTTAGCAATCATTAATTGACACTGCTAAAAATATACTATATAATTTATAAATATCATTTATGAGAAACAATAAAGAAAGGAAAGAAAAAATGTTTAAATTACTAAAAAACTTAGGAAAGAAAGAAATTATTTTAGCAGTAATTAGTTTGATTTTAATTATTGCACAAGTATGGCTAGATTTAAAGATGCCTGATTATATGTCTGAAATCACAGTACTAGTTCAAACAGAGGGAAGTGAGATGTCAGAGATTATAAAAAATGGAGCGTATATGATATTATGTGCTTTAGGAAGTTTAATTTCAGCTATTATAGTAGGATATTTAGCTTCAAATATTTCAGCAACTTTTTCAATGAAAGTTAGAAAAAAACTATTTGATAAAGTTGGAAATTTAGCAATGAATGAAGTAAAATCCTTTTCAACAAGTAGTCTAATAACAAGAACCACAAATGATATTACCCAAATACAAATGTTAGTTGCAATGGGAATGCAACTTATGATAAAAGCACCTATTACAGCAATTTGGGCAATAACAAAAATATTAAATAAAAGTTGGCAATGGAGTGCAATTACAGCAGTAGGTATTATAATTTTATTAGGTGTAATAGGAATACTTATGATAATTGTAATGCCAAGATTTAAAAAGGTTCAAAAATTAATAGATAGAATAAATGGAGTAACACGAGAGAACTTAACAGGAATTCGAGTAGTAAGAGCATTTAATGCAGAAAAATATCAAGAAGATAAATTTGAAGATGTAAATGATAAACTAACAAATATGCAATTATTTAATCAAAAAGCATTTTCAGTTCTTTCTCCAGTAATGTATTTAGTAATGTATTTCTTAACACTTGCAATTTACTTTGTAGGAGCATTTTTAATAAAAGAAGCATTAATGGCAGATAAAATATCATTATTTGGTGACATGGTGGTATTTAGCTCTTATGCAATGCAAATAATAATATCATTCTTAATGTTAGCAATGATATTTATGATGTTACCACGTGCACAAGTATCAGCAGAACGTATTAACGAAGTACTAGATACACAGATAACTATAAAAGATGGAAAAATTGATAAAGACATAAGTGATGAAAGAGGAACAGTAGAATTTAAAAATGTATCTTTCAAATATCCAGACGCAGATGAATACTTATTAACAAATATATCCTTTAAAGCAAATAAAGGAGAAACTGTAGCATTTATAGGTTCTACTGGTAGTGGAAAATCAACATTAATAAATTTAGTACCAAGATTTTATGATGCAACAGAAGGAAAAGTTTTAATAGATGGTGTAGATGTTAAAGACTATACACAAGAATTTTTACACAATAAATTAGGGTATGTATCACAAAAAGCAGTAATATTTAATGAAACTGTAAAAAACAATGTATCTTATGGAGAAAACGGAAAAGAAGAAATCACAGAAGAACAAATAAAAAAAGCCATTGAAGTTGCACAAGGAAAAGAATTTATAGAAAAAATGGAAAATGGATATGATACACAAATGTCACAAGGTGGAACCAATGTATCAGGAGGGCAGAAACAAAGAATATCAATAGCAAGAGCTATCGCAAGAAATCCTGAAATATATATATTTGATGACAGTTTTTCAGCACTTGATTATAAAACAGACAGTATTTTAAGAAAAGAACTAAAAAAATACACAAGAGATGCAACAACTTTAATTGTAGCCCAAAGAATTGGAACAATTATGAACGCTGATCAAATTATAGTTTTAGATGAAGGAAAAATTGTAGGAAAAGGAACACATAAAGAATTATTAAAAAATTGTGAAATTTACAAAGAAATTGCTTTA
>CAPZDM010000081.1 GCA_948745425.1 uncultured Clostridia bacterium | reverse complement strand
AAACTGCGTGAATAAATGGAGAGCCGTATACAGCGAGAGTTGTAAGTACGGTTCGGGGGCGAGTGTTGGAAAACCTAACTTAGCAATAGGTCAAGGCGTCTAGCACTTAGCCTACTAAATTCAGTTAATATGTTTACAGGAAAAAAATTCAACTGTAACAAGGGAGCATATTATCATTTCAGAGAGTTATCAGATGAACTATGTAAGGAATGTGGACTAACAGTTATTGAAAAGCCAGCAGGAAAAACACCAAGAAGTATATATTTTGCAGAAAAACGAGGAGAGCCAACAAAGTATAATGTAATAAGACAAGCTATTGATGAAGCAATGCAAATGTGTATAAATTACGGACAATTTAAAAAGATAATGTTAAAAAAAGGTTATATTATAAATGATGATTATAATAGGAAATACCCAACAATTCGTTCAATAAATGATAAAAAAGCAGTAAGAATGTATCATTTAGGAGAACAATATTTGCCAAAGAATATTGCAAATAAAGTTGAACACAATCCGTATTATTATCAAAATAGATATATGGAATTTATACACCCTAAAAAGAAAAAACAAAAATATAAAGTTTATAAATATAAAGGTAAATTCAAAGATATTAGTAAAATGAGTGGAATTGATGTATTGTTTTTATTACTATTTCATTTATTAGGACTATTACCAAAACGAGAAAACTATCAGCCACTATCTCCAGAAATGAAACAAGAAGTAAGAAAAATGGAACGATATTCTAATGAAATTAGACTTATAGTAACAGCAAAACTAAAAACGACAGAAGATGTAAAAAGTTATATTTCACAAACTGAAAAAGATATTGAAAATGTTACTAATTTAAGGCAAAAATACAGAAATAAGCTAAGAAATTGCACAGATGATAAATTAATACAAGAGTATAAAGAGAAACGAAATGAATGCACTACAATACTAAATAAGTATAGAAAAAATCTGAAAACAGCAAATTGTATTTTAGAAGATACACAAAAGGTTAAAGAAGTAATAAAAATTGAAATGCAAATGAAAAACGGACAAGAAGATATTGCTAAAACAAAGAAAAAAGACAGATATTTAAGCAGATAAGATTATAACAAGATTGTTATGTATAAAAGTAATAATCTTGTATATTTTTATAAAAAGGAGCAGATAATACTGATTTTTATGGAAAATTCGCCACAATTTTGTATTGTGTAAAATATATAATTATGTTAAAATTTAAATGATAGAATGAAAAACATATATAATAGGAGAACATATGAAAAAATACAATGAAATTATAACTAAAGAATTAAATAGAATACTTCCATATCACTTACTAGGAGTAATTTTACATACTATAGTAATATATATGGCATTTAAAATTCCTCAATGTATAGGAAATATTTTAGATATGTTAATGAAAACAACTATAAACAAGGATCAAATAATACAAGAAGCATATTGGTTAATATTTTACTGTAGCTTTGTGTTTATACCAAGAACTTTATATCGAACATTATATTTTACTGTTTCAAGAAAATCAGATACATACTTAAGAAAAGAAGTAATAAAGCACTTACAAAAAGTAAAACCAGAGTATTTTGAAAAAGAAAATAAAGGAGCATTTTTAGCATATTTATCAAAAGAAATACTGTCAATTCATAAAGTTTTGGGAAATTTCTGGTTTTGGCTTACTAAAATGTGTGTTACTCCAATTATGGGAATTACTTTGATATGGAATCAGTTAAATAAAGAATTAGCGATATATTTAATACCCGCTTTTCCAATAGCAATTATAGTTATGTATTATTATTACAAAAAATTAAAAGAAAAAGTTGAAATATCAAGAAAAGTTTACGTGGAATTATCTAAGAATATAGAACAAAATACAGAAGGATTTTTGTTAGTAAAATCATATAATAGGCAAAAGGAACAAACAGAAAAATTCAAAAAAATAAATAGCCAAATGTATGATACAGACTATCAAATAGGTGTATCTAAAAATAAGATTAGCAGTGTTATAAACTTATTGTGGGCATATTGTTATGTTGCAGGATTTGGTATAGGAATTGTATATATATTAAATGGAGCAGTTACAGTAGGAGGAATTGTAGCATTTATAGGATATATAGGACAAATTTTAGGAGATTTTGTATCAGCTATACAAAGTATGTTACAAAAATTGCCTTATTTTAAACAATCTATAAATAGATTTAATTATTTTCTAAACCTAGAGCAGTTTCAAGAACAGGGTAAAAAATTAGAAAAGATAGATAAAATTGAAATTAAGCATTTATCATATTGGTACAATGATAATAAAAAACCAAGTTTAAATGATATAAAGATGACAATCAAAAAAGGTGAAAAGATAGGAATTATAGGAGAAGTAGGTAGTGGAAAAACTACATTAATGAATATATTATGTGGCTTTTATGAAATACCAAATGAAATGATTTATATAAATGATCAAGATATTAATACATATCAAAGAAATACAATTTTTGAAAAATATAATTATGCAATTCAGTCAAACATCATATTAGATAATACAATAAAGGCAAATATCGATATTAAAGAAGAACTAGAAGATAAAGAATTAGAAACTATTATACAAAATGCAGAACTAAAAGAAGATATAGAGAAACTAGAAAATAAAGAAAATACTTTTGTTGGAGAAAAAGGTATTAAATTATCAGGAGGTCAAAAGCAAAGAATATCAATTGCAAGAAATTTAGGTAAAATTAGAGATATTAATATTTTTGATGACACTCTTTCAGCTTTAGATACTAAAACTGAAAAAAAGATAATAGATACCTTAATAAGAAAAGTTTCAAATAACACACTAATAGTGATATCTAATAAAATATCTAATGTAAAACAATTGGATAAAGTATATATCTTACTAAACGGACAAATACAAGATTGTGGTACACATGAAGAATTAATGCAAAGAAATGAGTTCTATAAAGAACTAGAGTACCTTGAAAGAAAGGAAGAAACAGATGAAATATATTCTAAAGAAAAATGCTAAAATATTAATTTTAGTTGGAATTTCTATAATTATAGTTAATATTTTAAGTGCCTCACATCCATTAGTTATGAAAGGAATATTAGACATTGATATAACAGCAAAAGATGCTTTAATAAAGTTATTTTTAACATATTTTATAATACATATTATTTTAGTATTAGCAAAAAATACAAGAAATAGCATTATAAATAAGGCAATGTCAAAAATACTAAAAGATTTAAGAGAAAAATTATTTTATCATATATTAAAATGGGATATGTCAACATATCAAAAATATAATTCATCAGAAATTTATACAAGATTAACAGCAGATATAGATAATGTATCATCATTATTTTTAGGAACAATGCAAGTAGTATTAAATGATGTTGTTTATATTATAACTATGGTAATTTTTATGTTTTTCGCAGATATAAAGTTAGCTATTATTGGAAGTGTTGCAATTTTATTAAATGCAGTAGTTTCCTATATATTTACACATCAAGTAGCTAATTGTAATAAAATAATTTTAGATAAAAGAGATAAAGAAAATAAACAATTTTCTGAAATGTATAATAAAAATAAATTAACTTTCTTATATGGATTGCAAAAAAAGAATGAAGATAAAATATGTAAAACATTAGATGAAGAATTAGTTTATAGAAAGAAATGGATTTTTGATGAGAGTTTTATTTATCCACTTGCTGTAACAATACAAGCAATTGCGATTTATTTAATTTTGATTTATGTATTTCATATTAATATCACAATTTCTTTAGGAAGTATTTATCTTGTAATAAATTATATACAAAATTGTAGAACGCCTTTAAATGAAATATTTACAGAATTAGAAGAAATACAATCTTCTAGTATGTCATTAAAAAGAATTAATAAATTATTAAAAGAACAAGGAAAAGAAGATATAGAAACAGGAGAAATTGTAGAAGATTTAAAAGGTGATATTGAATTTGAAAATGTTTGTATGCAATATGGAGAAAATAAGGTACTACATAATATATCATTTATTATAAAAGAAGGTAATAAAGTAACGATTGCAGGAAAAACAGGTGTAGGCAAAACAACGCTTGCAAATGTTCTTATGAGATTATATCCTATACAAAGTGGGAAGATATTAATTGGAGGAAGAAATATTCAAGAAGTAAGAATACAAGATATAAGGAAAAATATTTCTTATATTTCACAAACACCATATATACTAAATGATACATTAAAAAATAATATTATATTAGGAGATAAAACAATTACAGATGAGCAAATAAGAACTGTTGCAAACGAAATAGGTTTTGAAAAAGTTTTAGATAAATTTCCAAATGGATTAGAAGAAAAAATAGAAAAGAATAAATTATCTTATGGACAACTTCAAATGATAGCCTTTTTAAGGGCAATTTTGCATAAAGCAAATATTTATATATTTGATGAACCAACTTCAAATATAGATTTAAAAACTGAGGATAGAATGCAAAAGTTAATAGATAGAATAACGAAAGAAAGTACAGTAATTATAATAGCACACAGAAAATCCACTATTGAAAATTCTGATAAAATAATTTATCTAAAAGATGGAAAAGTAGACATGATAGTAAATAAAGAAAAAGTTTTTAATTAACTATACAATATAATCAATAATAGACTAATTAAAAACAAATTTTCGTATATATATTGCAATTCATTTGAATTTATAATAAAATGTAGATAATAAGAAATGGAGTTGATTTCAAATGAGTGAATTAGAAAAAGGAGAAAATTATAATAATGAAACTTTTGAAGATATAAAACATATTGATGAAAACGGAATTGAATTTTGGTATGCTAGAGAATTACAATCAGTTTTAAATTATAAAGAATGGCGAAAATTTGAAAATGTAATAAACAAAGCAAAAGAATCTTGTAAAAATAGTGATATTAATGTTTTTGACCATTTTGTCGATGTCGACAAAATGGTGCAAATAGGTTCAGGAGCAGAAAGAAAGCAAAAAGATTATAAATTAACACGTTATGCTTGTTATTTAATAGCACAAAATGGAGATACAAGAAAAAAAGTTATTGCTCTTGCACAAACATATTTTGCAATTCAAACCAGAAAGCAAGAAATTAGCGAAAAAGAATATAGTTCATTAACGGAAGATGAAAAGAGATTTTATCAAAGAAACTTGACAAAGAAAGGCAATTATTCACTTAATCAAACTGCTAAAAATGCAGGAGTTAAAAATTTTGACAAATTTCATAATGCTGGATATAAAGGTCTATACAATGGAGAAACAGCTGATGATATTGCAAAAAGAAAAGGATTAAGATATAGAGAAGACATTTTAGACAATATGGGAAGTGAAGAACTTGCAGCTAATTTATTTCGTATAACACAAACAGAATCAAGATTAAAAAGAGATAAAATTGATACTGAAAAGAAAGCTTGCGATACTCATAATAAAATTGGAAAAATAGTTAGAAAAGCAATTAAACAAGCAGGACGGAACTATGCCAGAAGAATTACCTACACCTAAAAAGAGCTTAAAACAATTGGAAAAAGAAAATAAAAGAAATTTGAAAAATGCTGAAATGAAAAATATAAATGAAGGCAATAACGCTATGGAACTATGGGAAGTGCTAGATGACAATGGGAATCCAACAGGCGAAATAATGGAGAAATATGATCAAAAAGTTTTTGACAGAGGTTTTTATCATTTAGGAGCAGATGTATGGATAATAAATAGTGATAATAAGATACTAATTCAAAAAAGAGCAAAACAAAAAAAGCTAGAACCTAATGTATGGGCTATGACTGGTGGTTCTGTTATATTAGGAGAAAATTCGATAAATACTATTGTTAGAGAAGCAAAAGAAGAATTAAATATTGATATTAATGCTGATAATTTAAAATTGATTACAAAGTTTAAAACAGGAAATGTTTGGATTGAGACATATATTTTAAGATGTGATTATGATATATCTAAAATGAAATTTCAAGAAGATGAAGTTTCAGATGTAAAATGGGCAACTTGGACAGAAATTAACGATTTAGTAAATAGTGGTAAGTTTATAAAACATAGATGGGAATTTGTTAGTAAATTTCTTAAAGAAGAAATACAATTGTAGGAGTTAGATATGGAATTAAAGGAAAAATTAGAATTATTAAATGAAAAAAGTTCTGTTGGAGAAATTCAAAAATACATAAAAGATATGAAGAAAGCTAGAAAATTTGATGGAGTTACTATTGAAAGAGAAATGATGTTATTTTTAGAAGAGTTAGGAGAACTTGCTAAAGCAATAAGAAAAAACACAAATGGACATTTAGATATAACAAAAGAATATAATGATAGTGTTGAAGAAGAATTAGCAGATTGCTTTATATATTTACTTAGTATAGCTAATATGAATAATGTAGATATTTTTAGAGCATTCAAAGATAAAGAAACTAAAAATTGTGATAGAGTTTGGAAATGATGATATATATTAAATTTCTTTTCAAAATGTAGTGTTACAATTGATGTGAAACAAAAATAATAGTAAAAAAGTGATTCAA
>CAPZDM010000080.1 GCA_948745425.1 uncultured Clostridia bacterium | reverse complement strand
AAAAAAAGATGATAGCGAAATTGAAAATTATAATAAGTCAAGGCAGAGCGATAGCAAAGACGAAAGTGCAAATAGGCTTGAACTAAGAAGTAAGCGGATGAGTGGGACAACTATTGAAGATCAATTTATGGACAAATGGTTTGACCGTCTGGACAAGGCAAAAAAGTGTTTTGATGAGGTACAAAAAGAGAGTAATAAGCATTTAGAGAAATTATATAAGCAAGATTTAGCCAAGCCACCGAAGGAACGCAATTATTTATCATTGAATGCTTTTTTACTCCAATACAAGGAAGCTATCTATACCAGAAAGCAAATGATTGACTTAATTAGCAGATTTGATGAAGTAAAGACCCCCACAAAGAAAGCTGACAAATTTAAAGAAAATCACAGGATCGAATATTTTTCACAAAAAGACCTTGATTATATTATTGCAATTCTCAAAAAGAAAACAGAAGAATATTTTAACTCTTAATTTTTTTACCCCCTTTTATACCAATTAGGGGGTAAATTAGAAAACTGAAAAAATGCCAATAAAGCCAATAAATACAATGGTTTGAAGATATTTTTGTTTAGTGGGTATTTACTTAATATAGAGTGGGATACCACCCAATATATCATAAATAATAATTATAATTGTATAACTATATATTTATATTTTTTATCGAACATAAACAAATTTATTTAATTATGTTTGCAAAGTTCTGAAAACATTGATTTTTCTAGCTTTTTTGATGTTTTGTTGATTTTTTGGCAGATGATAAAATCCGCTTGAAAAGTCCTAGAATCCTTGTAAATAAAGGCTTTTATCGAACACAACTTATTTTTGTCCAACTTGTAACATGATATTGAATTATCAGACAATTAAAAAGCATCAGAAATCCTTGAAAAATAAGGTTTTTTGATGCTTTTTGTTCCCCATAATCCATATATACCGAACTATCATTTTTAGATGTACATTTTTAAAATATTAAAATAGCAGCAGGACAAATGAACCATTGAAAAGTATTGAATTTCCTAATGTTTTGTAATGTACTGACAGACCTACACAACATATTTTCTTAATATATTCCGAACTGGTATCGAACGTTATAATATAAAACAGTATTTAATACTTTATTCTGTCTTATTCTCTGCACCTTTTTCTACTAGTAGATCTTCCATATGCATATTAAACAGCTTACTTAACATATACAGATTATCTACTGATGGAAGTGTAGTTCCACGTATCCATCTATATATGGACTGTGGACATGATAAATGTAGAATCTCCTGTACTTCTCTTACACTATACCCATTTGTAAACATTACGCTATGTAGCCTCTGCCCTGACCGAACAAGATCTAATGATGTAAATATTGTTTTCTTTTCCATACAATTCCTTCTTTCTGTATTAAATATTTGGCTTTTAGATAATTAGATAAGATTATGTATTCATTTGTAATCACATGTATTCATTATACTATCACATTTTTTAAATGTCAATGTGAAATTAATTGTATTCACTTTGGAATCATAGTATAATACTTTTATGGAGGTAAATATATGGAAACGATTACTTTAACAATACGAATAACCCCAGAATTGAAAAGGCAAATTGAAATTATTGCAAAAAACGAAGATAGAAGTATAAATAATTTAATTAATATCATTTTAAAAAATTATATAAAAGAAAACACGCTCAATAAAAAATCATAATTATTAAATAAAAAAGAAACTTAAATTAAAATAAAATCTATTTTTAGTTTCTTTTTTTTGTTTTTAAAATCTATAAAATTTCTGATTTTTATTATAGTGGTTCTCTTTTATATATTTTTATATATCTTTTTATATATCTTTTAGGAGACTGGGAAGCCTTGTAAAATAAGGTCTGTAAAGTTTTTTGGTGGAAGTATTATCTGTTTTTGGTGGAAGTATTATCTGTTTTTGGTGGAAGTATTATCTGTTTTAGTAGAAAAAATATTGAATCTTCTACCAAACTGCATTATACTATTTTTAAAATTTTACTGGAGGTAGATAAATGAATGAAGTTGTTAAATATGATAGTTATATGAATAGCCTGAAATTTACTGGATTTACTACTACAGATTTTAACTTTTTAATGTTGCTATGTAGTAAAATGCGTGACAAAGATACTACAGAACTTTCTATTTCTTTTGATGAATTACGATTAAAAACAGCTTATACTAGAACATCTATACAAAAATTTAGGGCAGATCTTGAACGTATGAATGAGAAATTAATGAGGGTGACTTGTAAATTAAGAACGGAAACAAAAACTATAATGTTTGTCCTGTTTCCAACATTTGAAATTGATATAGAAAAACAAGAATTAATAGTTGCTGTAAATGAAAAATTTAAGTTTATATTAAATGAACTCATTAAAAATTTTACACGCTTTGATTTGAATGAGTTTGTAAAGTTAGATAGTAAATACTCTAAATCATTATATAGATTATTAAAACAATTTAAAAGTACAGGTAAATTAGAAATTAATTTGAACGAATTTAGAATGAAAATGGATATACCATCAACATATACTAATAGAGATGTAATGAGTAAAGTTATAAATCCTGTATTAGCAGAACTGAAAAATTATTTTCAAAACTTACAATGCACTGTTAAGTACGAACATAAGAGAGGCAAGCCTGTTTCTGGATATATATTCATTTTCACACCGGAACACACATTCTCAGAAAAAACAAATAAATCATCATTAAAACAACGATCTAAGAATCAATTCAATAACTTTATACAGGAAAAAAAAATGACACAAGAAGACTGGGATAAGTTGGAGCAGGCATTATTAGAAAATTAAATAGCATATTTATCAACATTTTAAAAGTTCATGTTGATATTATCAAAGATAATTAGATCATAGAAAATGATAACAATACAACAGTAACTATATAGTTATACGATTATATTACATAATTGTATAACTTTTTTGTTTATTGCCGAAAGTGTCAAAATAACATATTTCAAAAATGTTTTTAATAAAATTGTCAAAATATATTGACTAATAGTTAGTTTGATAGTATAGTAAAATCATCAAATAAACTATAGTTAAAATAACAGTTTTGAAAAGGTGGTATTTATTATGTGTAAGGTATACAGCTATATGAGAATCAGTACAGAAGAGGAAAGAGGATTACAGAAGTTTACAAGGCAGGAAAACGCATTACAGAAATATGCAAAAGAAAATGACATTGAATATCTGTTAGAGTTTAGAGAGGATAAAAGTGGTAAGAACTTCATGGATCGTAAGCAATGGCAGAAGTTGGAAAGTATATTACAGCCCGGAGATACTATAATATTCAAAGATATATGTAGATTTACAAGGCAAGCTGAACAGGGATATATAAAATATATGGAACTGTTAAACAAGGGAATTGAATTGATATTCATTGATAATCAGACAGTAAGCACACCATATATAAAGCAATTACTGAACATAGCAAAAGAACAAAACCTAGTAGCGAAAACAAGCCTTGAAAGCACAGTGAAATTATTACTTATAGTGGAACTGGACAGAGCAGAGCAGGAAAGAGCCATCACAGTACAAAGAATCAAAGACGGAATCAAGGCAAGCGACAAAAAAAGTGGTAGACCAATAGGCAAGCTGGACAAGATAACAGACGAATTAAAAGCCGATATACAGTTATTCTTGACCGATAGAACAATAAAACAAGTTGACCTGATGGAAAAACATGGAATCAGCCGAAACACATTAAAGAAGTATGTGGAACTTGCTAAAGCAGGCGAGTTATAAAAAATAGATAGGTGGTGTAACAATGCCACCTTTTTTATTTATGTCATTAGCAGGATATAAAGGTATGGGGGTATATTACATATTATTTTTTTGAATACTTTTTGTAAAGAGTGCTATATATTCTTTGTACATATCAAAGCTATTTTTTTAATATCGAACTACTATAAACTTTTTATATAATACTATATTACAATTACTTGACAGATGCTACCTCGTTGTGATAATATAGTGTCAAAAGTTTTGACACTACAAATAAATAGGTACAATGATATGAGTGATACATACAGTGAATACTTTATAAGACTTGATAAAAATGATACAAGGCATACTGAAATAGTCATAACAGAATGTTTAGAGGTTTTGCGTGCTGTTGGCTTAAATGGAATTGAAATGGAAGTAGATAAAAATCAAGGAATATTATTTATATCTCTTTATCCCGATATCATACAAAAACAATTATCAGAGAATGGGAAACAATCAGGTAGACCACGCAAACCAATATCAACAGACAAAAATACAATTAAAAGCATGATAGAACAATATGGAGCTGAACAAACCGCCAAAGAACTAGGAATAAGCAAAAAAACAATGTATAGGCGATTATCAGAGTAAATAAAAAGATACCCTTCAGCAGATGGAACATTCCACCGGCGGAGGGTATTTTTTTTGTACTTGATATATTGGTTTTATTTTATGCCCTTTCTAATATGTCTATAAATTCATATAAGCCTTAATTTGGGCTTAAATTTGTTTTAGGGTAGTTTTATATATCCTTGCCATCTAAAATGGCTTAAATCGGCTTATACGATTATTTAAAGGTATATTTATTTGATTATAATTATAATTTGTTTATTTAGAATTAAAGTGTTACAAAAATATATTTTTTTATAAACAAGCAAATTTATAAAAAATATTAAATTTTATATTTTTTGGCTGAAAGTCTTTTTATATATAAGTCGTTTGAATACATTTTGATAGTTTTGGTGGATAGATAGATATAATATAGATAATTTAATACTTTATAATTAGGGGATTTTTTTTGAGTAGTTTGAGGTGTTTGAAAGCCAATAAATATAAGGGTTGTGGGAGTTATCCACATAAATTTAAATGATACGTTTTGATAGTGATAATGATACGTTTTGATAGTGATAATGATACGTTTTGATAGTTTTGAATTTTGAAAAAATAGCTAAATGATACGTTTTGATAGTTTTGAATTTTGAAAATATTACATGATTTACAAGACGTATTTTTTTTGATATAATAGTAAATATTACAGATTTGAAAGGAAGTATTATTTACTATGGCTAGAGGTAAAAAGCAGATAGCAGGGCAGTTGAGTTTTAATTTTTGTTTTGATACAAGAAATTATGTTTGTCAAGCGAATAGTTTAGTAGGTGGAAAACAGGCACTGAAGTTAAATAGTGCAAAACTTATTCGAGCTGCTATTATGCAAGTAGTTAGAGATGATGAAGAACTGAAACCATATATAATCACTATTTCAGAACTAGCAGAACTGCTAAACGTACCGAAAAGCAATATATACAGAGATATTGACGATATAACAGATAATATACTGAATAATCCAGTGTATGTAAAGGAAGAAGTAGGAAAAAAAGTTAGATGGATAAAAATTCCATGGGTAACGAGGTGTGAATATAGTTCTGATATAGGTGTAGCACTGAAACTAAATGATGAATTGAAACCTTTTTTAATAAATCTGAAAGACCATTACACACAGTATACACTTGATAGTATTCTTGTGATGAAGTCAGTATATGCTATTAGAATATATGAGTTGCTACAAAGTGAAATAATGACCAGAATATTACCAAAATCAGGTATAAATATAGAATTATCGGTTGAAACATTAAAAGAGTGTTGTGGATGTGAAAGCAAAGCATACAATACATTTTCTAATTTTAGAAATCGTGTGATTGATATTGCAGTAAAAGAAATCAATGAAAAAACTCTTTATACTTTATCTTATGACTATGTGAAAAAGGGTAGATTAGTTATAGGTTTAATTTTTCACATAAATATGAAATACCACTAGGCTATGTTATAAGCATAGTCTATTTTTTTGCGAAAAAATAAAAATCATTTGTAGAAGAAGTGAGTAGGAAGTAAAAACCTACTCTTATTTTTTGATGTTTGTATTTATGCGATATGAGAGCAATGCAAAAAGAGAATGAGTATTTGTAGGTAAATGCGTGTTGGACTTCCTACACAATAACTGAAAACTTAATTTTTATCAAAGAAAGGATAATTAAAATCTATGAATATTCAAAAACGAAACGAATATGAGAAAAAAATGACTTTAAACGGAATTGATACATTATCAGGATATGTATCACAAAAAATATCTGAAAATGATATGAAAAATGGTGTGAAATGTAACGTGAATCAATGCAATTATCAAATTGCAAAAGAAAGAACATATTTACTTATCAATCCAAACAAACAAGGAAAAAGTGAGAAATTAATTACACGATATAGCGAATTTGTTGAGAAAATGGAATTTATTCTTAATAGTGTGGGAGTGGATTTAAACGACTATGATGTGATTAGAGCAGATTTTTGTTTCAACTCCACCGATCCAAGCAGCTACAACAGCTATCAGAAATTACATAGACTTCTTATATCATGTTTAGCAAAAGCCTATAAATATAAGAATTGCTATGTGTCATGTGATCTATGGGACTTTGAAAGATTGAGCGTTGCCATAAAAAAAGATGATAGCGAAATTGAAAATTATAATAAGTCAAGGCAGAGCGATAGC
>CAPZDM010000079.1 GCA_948745425.1 uncultured Clostridia bacterium | reverse complement strand
TTCCATTTTTCTTCTTTTTACCTTTTTTCTTTTTGAAATGTTTTACTTTAAATTTTTTCTTGCCTTTGTGTTTCTTCGTTTTCTGTTTTTTTATATATATTCCATCGTGTTCACAGAATATATATTCTGCTTCTTTTGAGCCTTCTATTTTTCCTTCTTCATATAGCTTTATTTTTTCTTCTTCTAATTTTTTTATTTTTGCTCCTAACTTTAATACTATATTTCTTACTGCTGTATGTGATATTGTGTTGTCTGTATCTTCTGATATTGTTTTGGCTGTTTCTCTATATGATTTCTTTGTTATTTCCCTTGTTACCATTTCTACTATTCCAACTGAATACAATCCAAAATTATTTATTTCTAACAGTTCATCTAAAAGATATATGCATTTCGTTTTACCATTTACTACCATTTTGTATCTTCTTCTAGCTATTGGTATTTCTCCTAATTTTGTTTTTAGTGTTGTTTCTTGAAAATCTTTTGGCACAAACATTTCTTTATCTCTGTAGTCTAGTATTAGTTTATCCAACATTCTTAATTCATCTTGTATTATTTCTCTTCCTAATTTCATCATTTCTTTAAAAGTATTTTCTTCTAAACTCTTGAAATTAATCTTTTCATTTGATAACATATTCATAACAAAAGCACCTCGTATTTTATTGTTTTCGCTAAACAAATTATATACTTAGTGCTTTTGTTTTTCTATATTTTATTAAAATCTTCTTTATTTTTTCCCCAGATTATTTAACTCATATATCCAAAATAAAATTATAAAAGTTTGAGAAAAAATCTCAAAAATGTTGATATTTTATAAAAATTAGCATATAATATAGTATGAGAGGAGAGAAATCAAAATGTTAATTAGATTTAGTTTTAAAAATTTTAAATCATTTAAAGATGAAAATTTACTAGATATGGAAGCTACAGCATTAAAAGAACACGAATACAACATTGCTAGAACAGAAAATATTGATCTTTTAAAAGTGGTAGCTATATATGGTGCTAATGCAAGTGGAAAGACAAATGTATTACAAGCCTTCGATTATATGAAAAAAAGAATATTAGTAAGTGATGATTCTAAGAAGAATTCTCCAATAGATGAAGAAAACATATATAGTTTTATGATAAATAATGAGCCAATTAGTTTAGAAGTTGAGATATTAGCTAAGAACAATAAAATATATAAATATGGATTTGAAGTATTGAAAAATAGTATAGTTTCAGAATGGTTATATATAAAAAAAGTAAATAAATTTTATTCGATTTTTGAAAGAGAAAAAAATAATGTTACTATGAAATCAAATAATAAAATATCTGGACTAGCAAATATAGACGAAAGAACTTTATTCTTAAATATATATAGCAAGATAGATAAAGACAACGAAGATTTTAATAATGTTTATGAATGGTTTGTAAATGCTAATTATTTAGATTTAGGAAATCCAAGATTTGAAGATTTCATTAATAATAGAATTTCACTTAAAATACTAAGTGATGAAAAATACAAAAAAGAATTATTAAGATTTATAAAAACCTTTGATTCTGGAATAGAAGGAATTAAAACAACACCAGATTCCATAGAAGAAATACAGAACAACAATAGAGCAGTAAAGGTAGAATTAATCCATAGAGGAGAAGATAATAAATTAAAAGCATTACCACTAGACTTAGAATCAAATGGTACTAGAAAAATGTTCCACTTATTTGATTTCTTTATGGATGCACTAAAAAATGGAATGGTACTATTTATAGATGAACTAGATGCAAAATTACATCCATTACTAACAAGATATATTATTAATCTATTTCATAATAGTGAAACGAATATTGGTAATGGACAGCTAATTTATTCTACACATGATACAGTAAACTTAAATAAAGATACATTTAGAAGAGATGAAATATGGTTTACTGAAAAAAATAGAGATGGAGTATCAGAAATTTATGCCTTATCAGATTATATATTAGAAGATGATGAAGATAGTAAAAATAAAACAGGTAAAAAAGTTAGAAATGATGCGACATACAATAAAGATTATTTAACTGGAAGATATGGTGCTATTCCAGTATTAGAAGAATTTGAGATAAACTATGAGAAATAATAATATTTCAAGAAGAGATAAGCTAAAAAGTAAAAGGCGAGCACCAGCCAATTACTTAATTGTATGTGAGGGAAAGAAAACAGAGCCTAATTATTTTAACGGATTGAAGAAACAAATTAATAAAAAATATGGCAATAAAGTAGATGTGTTAATTCCTAATATTGAAGTAAAAGGAACAGGAAAAAACACTACAGATTTAGTAAAATACACTCAGAAATTTGTAAACTATTCAAGTAAAGTATATGGACAAGTCTGGGTAGTGTTTGATAAAGATGATTATAGTGATGAACAATTTAACCAAGCGATAGCAAATTGTGATTATAATGCTTGTTGGTCAAATCCTAATTTTGAACTTTGGTTATTAGCACATTTAAAGAAAGTAACTAAATATATTTCTAAAGATGATGTTTTAGATGAACTTAACAAAGAATTTCAAAAGAATGGATTAGGTACTTATAGTAAAAGTGATCCTAACATCTTTGAAAAAGTTACAAAAGATGGAAAGTTACATATTGCAATAGAACATTGCAAGCAAATGGAGGAACTAAATAAAAATGGACAAGCATCAGAAAGAAATCCAATGACAAAGGTTTATAAAATAGTTGATGGATTGAAAGAATATTTAGAATAAAATTTTACGAAAGAAAAGCAAAGTATGAAAGTAATTAAAAATTACAGGATTATTTTGCTTTTTACAATAATGTAGCAAATAGAACAATATTAGTATTAGGAGATATATAATGAAAAAGATATTTAATAAAGTAAGTAGAAAATACAAAAGGTATATGTGGGAATTAGGAAATTTTTATAGGAAAAAAGAACATATAATTTATCCAGTTATCAATGTTTGTAAAGAAATAATAAAAGTTATTGTAATCATTATAGGCATATTAATAGTATTACAAGAATTTGGGGTTATCTCGATATCTTTTAATAACGGCTTAAAAAATATAGTAATATTAAATAACATTGATTTTGAAACTTGGTTCATCGATTTATGTATTGCGCAGATAAGCATTACTTTTTTAACAACTGCAATATTATCTTTAGTATCTAGTTTAGAAAATAAATATATTTTGGGTGAAAAAATCACGGACTTGATATTTGGAAAGTCATTAGTAAAGTTCTATTTACCAATGACAATACTGTACATTTGTATGATAATTAATATTATATTAATTATTAAAAAAACAAATGCAAATTTACTTTTATTGTTTTTTGCAATATCAATATTAACATTAATATATATAACAAATAAAGTAGGAGGCATTTTTGTTTCAACTAAAAAGTATAGAGTTAATTTATATTGCAAATATTATAAAGAATGTGAAAGAAACATTATAAATCGTATTCCTCCAAAAGATTATGATTCAAAGTTATTAGAAAATTTTAAGGAACAAACTATAAAAAAAATTATTGAAGAAGATACATCTTATGTTTTGTATATAAATATGTATAAAATATTAATAGACAGATTATTGTTTAATAAAGCAGAAGAGCTACAGAAATATCATTTAGATATGGAATATGCACCTAGCATAATAAATGACTTTATGGAAATTATAGAACATTTTATTTATACTAAAAACTATAATAGAGCTATTCAATATTATACATGGATATTAGAAAGATTCAATTTTCATAATGTATATATTTGTTATAAAAATATATCTTATTTATTTAAGGTCATAGCAAACAAGTTATTAGATCTAAATAATGAGTTTGAAGTTATAGAATATATAAGGCACGTCGCTCCATTAGTTACTGAAATTGAAGTTCAACAACATTTTGCATTAAATAATGATTATGCATATACAAATCTTACTGACTTTCGTATTAATTATATGCATTTTCATGATTCATTATATTTTGAGCATATATATAATAAAATATTTATTAACAAATATCTATCTAAATCAGAGAAAGCTAGATGTTTTACAGAATTGTTTAATACTTTTAGAATGTCTGGACATAATGGATGTAATTTTATTAGAGATATAACTAACTTCTCATTTGAATTTAAAAAAGGAAAAGATAGAAAAATGATACCTTTAATGTTAGGACAAGCTACAACATTGTTATTATTGAGAACATTATATAACAAAGATGAAGAAAATTTTAAATTATTTATAGGTATGAATTTAGAAGAGGAAGAAATGCGTTTTGCAATACATACATTGTTTTTATCGTTAATGAAAATTGAAAATGAGTGTTTCTATAAAAATATATTTTCCGAATTTTGTGGATTAGACATTGAATGGGCAAAAAAGTTTATAAAAGAAAATGTGGATTTTATATTTAATTCTACAGATAGATGGGTAAATCATAAATTATTGGAAAATTTACAAGAAGATTATGAATATATATTGTCAGAGTGTATAGATAAGGAAAATGAAAGAAATGCACTATTTCTAAACTATTTACTAAAATATGACATTGAGCTAATAAATCAATATTTTACAGAAATCTCATCTAAATACGATAAAAAGGTTAAAGTAAAAAGCAAAAAGCACAAAGAATATAAAGCAATAATTGATTCATATTTAAATTAAAATACAAAAAGTTTTTAATTAAAAAAAGGGGCTGACAAATTAATTTGAGCACGTTATACTACAAGTAAATTATAAATATGGAGGTAGTAAATATGTGCGAAAATGAAAATGGAGTATTAGAAAATTTATTTGAAAGTAGGGAAGAAAGTCTATGTGCATTAACAGAAATGGATAGGCAAAAAATAAAAAGACTAACAAGAAATAATGACAGTTATGATAAGTTATTTGCAATAATAAAGGACTTATCAAACAATTCAGAAAAATTAGAAGAAGTTAGAAATAGCCTAGATAGTTACATAGATAAAATTAACATCATAGGAGCTTATGAAAATGAAAAATTTTACAAAATACGGCTTTTCAGATGCAATAAACTTAATTTTAGAATGTAAAAAATTTCCAAATAGGTCTTGACAAATAAAATAAAGCATTATAAAATATGTATGTAAATGTAATATGACTTTGGTATTACATATAGATTGTTACGTTCAAAAGTTGTTGTATAAAAAGTAAACCAAAAATGTAGCAAATCCTTATGCTACAAGACATTCTGGGAATAAAAATATTAATAAATTTTGTATAAATAGAAACATCTAATAGTGTGAAAACATTATTGGGTGTTCTTTTTTTATGCTTTTTTATAGATATGAATATTTACTAATATACTTACTATAAGTGTCATACTAAGTCATTTTCTCTAATATTCTGTATTAGAATACTTTAACAAAAAGTATAGGAGTTGATGCCAATGTGAAGAAAGATAAGCAAACTATAAAAGAAGATAAGTTAGAATTTAATACATATTGTATTTTTACAGAAGAGAAACAAGATGTGAAAGAAACAGTAGGGCTAATTTTTAAAGATTATATTGAAAAATTGAAAACGGATAAAAGGTAACCTTTACGAAAATGAAATAATATTTGCAAATTAATACAGAGCACGTTAAAATAATACTTGTAGATGATTACGGATAGGAGGGTAGATGTTAGACTTAGAAGCCAAAAACTTCAAAGTACGGTATATATATAAGACTATCTCGTGAAGATGGCGACAAACAAGAAAGCGAAAGTATCGGTAATCAAAGAAATATTTTGCAAAGATATGTAAAGGAGAATGGTTTAGAACTTATTAAAGAATATGTTGATGATGGTATCTCTGGAACTACATTTGATAGACCTGGATTCAATAAAATGCTACAAGATATTGAGAACAGAACTATTAATATGGTTATAACAAAAGATCTATCGAGACTTGGAAGAGATTATATCAAAACAGGGCATTACATAGAAAATTACTTTCCACAAAACAATATAAGGTATGTTGCAATAACAGATGGTATAGATACCTATATTGATAGCACAAACAACGATATAACACCATTTAAAGCAATTATGAATGACTATTATGCTAAAGATATATCAAAGAAAATTAGAAGTGTCTATAAGGAAAAACAAAAGAATGGAGAGTATCTATGTAGTACTCCAGCATATCGGATATAAAAGGCATCCTACAATCAAAAATAAACTAATTATTGATGAAAAAGTAAAAGGCATTGTAGAGAAAATATTTGATATGTATGCAAATGGACATGGTAGTGTAGAAATAGTAAATTACTTAAATTCCAACAAATATTTATCTCCTACTGGTTATAGAAAAACTGGTATTATACAAGATGAGAATAAAACAAACTATGACTGGAATGAAGTTACTTTATGCAACATGTTAAAAAACGAAGTGTATATTGGAAACACAGTCCAAAACAAGAAATCCATTGTTTCATACAAAGTACATAAAATAAGAACTGTAGAAAAAGAAAACCAAATAAGAGTAGATGGCACACATGAAGCTATTATTGATAAAGACATATTTGAGAAAGTACAATGTATTCTTGAAAAAAGAGGAACAAACACAAAACTAAAATATGATTACTTATTAAGAGGATTACTTTACTGTTATCA
>CAPZDM010000078.1 GCA_948745425.1 uncultured Clostridia bacterium | reverse complement strand
AACATATAAATATGATGCTTGGGGTAAAGTAATATCTGTTAATGATACAACAGAAAATAATATAGGAACAATAAACCCATTTAGATATAGAAGTTACTATTATGATGAAGAAACAAAGTTGTATTATTTAAATAGTAGATATTATAATCCTGAATGGTGTAGATTCATTAATGCTGATGGTATAATAAATGCGAATCAAGATATATATAGCCTAAATATGTATTCCTATACATGTAACAATCCAATAGTAAGAATTGATCCAAATGGTAAATCTTGGGGTGCAGCAATCCTAGGTGGGGCACTTTCTGGAGGAATAGGAGCTGGAGCTGTTATTGGTGCTGGAATGGTAGTGGTTGGCGGACTTCTTCTATTTGATGCGGCATACAGTTATTATGTAGACAATGTATATACTAGACCTCAGACAACTAGAGTTTCTGATAAAGTAAATAAAAATAAGAGTAAAAATAATAAAAAAAAGGAAAGAAATAATGTGGTTTATGGCTTGTATGATTCAGAAAGAAATATTCAATATGCTGGAAGAACTAACAACCAAAAAAGAAGAGAAGCAGCGCATAATAGAAATCCACTAAAGAAAGATTTAACTTTTAGAGTTTTAGTCAGAGATTTAACTTTAGATGAGGCCAGGATTACTGAACAAACAATAATAGCAAAGTGTAATACATTAAATAGAACTGATATAAGAGGATGGAATAACAAAATAAATAGTATTGGGCCATCTGGATCTCTTTATTCACAATTTATTGATGAATATGAAGATACATATAATCATATAACTAAAATTAATCCAAATGGAGTGTGTAAATGGAAAGAATAACAGATAAAACAAAAAGAAAAAATTGGATAGATGGAGATACTTTTGCTGTAAAAATAGAGAATTATTCAGACAAATACAATGGGAAATATTTGATATTAATAAAAAGTGTAAATGATATATGGAAAAAAGATTTTGAATCAAAAGATGAATTTGAAAAATATATGAGAAATTCTCCATCATTCTATATTAAAATAACAAAAGATAAAGAAATACCCAACACTTATGAAGAACTAAATAAATTAGAATATATTAAGACATGGGTTATTTATACTGACGAAACAACTATAAATAGATTTGACAAAGGCTTATATTCAGAAGCTGATGAATTTAATTATACTTATGAATACTTATATAAGTTGTATTTTCACAGAGAATTCAATTTTAGTGATTTCATTTATATAGGTAATTATAAATTTGATTCCCCTAAAAATGAATTCATCCCGTATATATGGGTTGAACTTACCTCATATTATACAAAATTTGATTGGATAAAAAATTTAATAGATGATTATGAAAATTATAATTTAAGGAAATCATCACATTTTACACCTGAGGGAAGTAAAAGATTTGCTGATAAATATAAGGGAAATGTAATTTTTGTTGAAGAATTTTTAAAGCTATCAAAACTAGAAATGAAGAAAACAAAAGAAATATACTTATATGGATTAGGACCAAATCTGTATGATGCAGGTTTAGCCTTAGAGATAAGAACAGATTATAGAAAATATATGAGAAAAAATAAAAAGAATAATCAAAGTAGCGAGGAAATGATAAAAGAATTGTGTGATTGTTATGAAGATTATATTAATGATCCAATAGAAGGTCCATTATTTTGGATTACATTAGCAGATTTACTAATGAAGGATAATATATTAACTGAATATACTAAGAAAAAAGCACTCGAAGCAATAGAACAAGATTTAGATAATTGGAGAGTAAAGGGAACATATATAGAAAGAAAAAAAGTACTTGATTCTATTAAGAAGAAGTTAGAAGATCATATATTATAATATTAATAAAAAAGCAAATAAACACTTTTTATAATCGAATATGTTATACTATATTTATGATGATAGTGCAAATATTCTAGGATTTAAATATAATGGATTACAATACTATTATCAAAAGAATTATCAGAATGATATAACAGGAATATATGATAGTGATTATAATTTAGTAGTAACATATAAATATGATGCTTGGGGTAAAGTAATATCTGTTAATGATACAACAGAAGATAATATAGGTGCAATAAATCCTTATAGATATAGAAGTTACTACTATGATGAAGAAACAAAGTTGTATTATCTAAATAGTAGATACTATAATCCAGAATGGTGTAGGTTTATTAATGCTGATGGATATGTATCAACTGGACAAGGAATTTGTGATAGTAACTTATATCTGTATTGTAGCAATAATTCTATAAATGCATTAGATTTTAATGGAAATCTTTGGGGAGCAATTTGTTCAGCTGCTAAAACTATAGCATTAGGTGCCGCAAAAATGATTTCAAGCTTGGCTCCAGCATATGCTGGCTGTGCAGGTGTAGCTGCAGCAGATGGACCATTACCATTTGGAGATATAGTAGGTGTAATAGGAGCAGCAGCAATAACTGTAGGAGCAATTGGAACTTCAGTTTATGCTTATACTAAAATAAAAAGCAAAACTTTGGCAACTGATAAAAAGAAACAAGAAAAGAGTACTACAAAAATTTATAGATATGGGGGAACGAATCCAGGTAATTTAACTCCAAAGCAAAAAGATTTAAATTCCTCAGCTGGTTTATCTTTTTCAACCAGAGCCCCATTAGGTAGAGAGGCAGCTGTTACAACACTTGAAGCTATAAATTCAACTGGAATAGTATTCGCAATTAAAGATGGAGAAAATCACGTAAGTGTTTATCCAGTCGGTGGAAGTATGAAAGATTGGGTAGAAGCAGGGACTTCTTCAAAATGGACACAAGCAGTAAAGTCTGTTGTTGTAAAGTGGGATGGAGTGAACTAATTTTGATAGAAATAGATTATATTATGAATTTGTTAAATTGTGAAAATTCTATAGAAGATCAAGAAAGTGGAATTAATCTTGCTAAGCAAGTAGAATGCATCAATGTTTTTATAGAACCTAAATATCCATATAATGAAAAAATATGGGAAAACTGTGCAAAAATCTTAATGGAGAAAAAAGATGAAGAATTGGCAGCACATATTTATGATTTATTACACTGGATAGATGATTTAGAGCGTCCTGGAAGCTTATATATTTTAACTCGCTTAAAAAAATATAAAAAAAATAGTACTTTTGAAAGATATTTACAACAGTGCTTAAATGAGGCTAAAGCAAGTCAAAACAAAGAGTGGGAAAAGATTTTATACGAAATAAAAGCAGAAACAGAAACGACTAGTATTGACATTGATTTTATCCTTGAATCACTTGATTGTAATAAACCAAGTGATACACAAGCAAAAGGCATATTGATGGCTGATGAAGTTGAGAATTTTAAAATTTTTATTTCACCTCAAAATAATAACATTTGGGAAAATTGTGCAAAAATATTAAATAAAAAACACGATAATGAACTTTTAGATTATTTATTTGAATTATGCGAATGGCTCAAATATCCATCGTGTCCAAAAACTATATTTAACAGACTAAAGAAAATGAAAAGATGTAATCGTACTGAAACAGTATTGAACATTTGCATAAAAAAAGCAGCCAGTACAAATAATTCACAGTGGGAACATTTATTGTGTGAAGTAAAAAAATCATTACCAAATAATACAAAAAAATCAAAATTTGTTGTAAATATTGATTACGCTTTTGGATTAATGAGTGAGGAGTTCAATAGTAGTCAAGAGAAAGGAATCCAAATAGCAAAAAAAATAAAATGCATAAATGCCTTTATTCAGCCATATAGACCATTTTCAAAAGAAGTGTGGGAAAATTGTGCGAAAATTATTTATAGTAAATCTGATAGAGATATAGAAGAGTATCTTCCAAAACTATTAGAGTGGCTCCAAGACTTAAATTGGCCAGGTGCATTAATAATATTAGAAAGAATTAATAATTTTCAGAATACTGACATTCTTAATTTAAGAATAAAGCAAAGTATAATGAAAGCAAAAATTATTAAAGATGAAGAATGGCTAGCAAATCTACTTAGCATAAAATCAATTAATTAGTTTTGTAAAATGATTTTATAGTAAAAATATTTATTTAATAACGCTGAGCAAAATAATTTTGATAAAATTGAGTATATCTATTAGTTAAAAGAAAAAGAAAGAATCTATCAAATAAATTAATAATTTTTATAAGATTGATTATATGAGGATAAATAGTATGTTTGTAAAAAATAATGAGAGAACAGGAAGCGGTTATATTGAATTTCAGTTTTGTAAGAAAAAGAAAGCTTACTTTTTAAATAATTTAGTTGGATATAAGTTTTGGTCTGATGATTCAATATATCTTGATGTTGATGATTTGGAAAATAAACTTATTAATTTATATCATATTTTTAAAAAAAATTGACCCAGACTTTAGCATAGTAGATATTAGTTATTTCACCAAGGAACAGACAGTTACTTTTTTAGAGAATATAGATAAATTACAAGATTACGACTATACTGTAATAAAAAATTTTTTAAAGACAGCTATAGAAAGATATAATGGTATTTATATATTAGGAGTATAATTTATTCTGTATGTTAAAGAAATATTTAAAATAAAGTCCTCTTTTTACAGAAATGGCAATATAAAAAATCTAGATCTAAAGCTTTCCGTCGGGGCATTTAACTATAATATGACAAATAAAAAATTTAGATGATTCATATAGAATAGATGTACATATTAATGACAAGTATGATTTCGATAATTATTTGGAAAATAAAAGGAATGAAAGATATTTTAAATAATTTAGAATATTTTCTTCAAAGTAGTGATATTTTAAATCCCTATGAATGGGCTGCAAATTTTACAATATATGAAAAAAAAGGAGTAATATTATGTTAAAAAAAATTTTATTAGTAGGTTTAATAATATTTGAAGCAATACTCGTTGTTTTTATTGTATCTTTATTTGATGACTCAACTACAAAATCATATATTCAACCATTAAGAAATAATTATTATCTTGAAGGATTTATAGATGGGGATATAGAAGAAATTTATTTAAAAAATTCACGAAAAGATTATATATATCCCAAAAACTTTCCTACTAAAAACTTATTAGGGAAAATCGTAAAGAACGATACATTATTTTTGGAAAGCGAAGGAGAAGAAAACTTATATACAAGAGAGTATTATATTGTTGATATGTCTTCTGATGAAATAATAGGACCGCTAAATAGTCAAGAATTTGTTGACAAAATTAGAGATTATTGGTCTGTAGACATAATAAGATGGTCTAATGTGTAGTTTTTTGAAAGGTGATTAAAATGAAAAAGTTTTGTTTGGTTTTCTTTACAATAATGTTTTTTTATTTAACTATTTTTTTGGTTTCATACTCTATATTTGATAAGAAAAAAGATACTGAATATATTTTTCTAAATAATTATGTTTTGAAAAAAGATAAGCATATAACTAAACTTTCTAACACTAATAAAGACTATATTTTTAAAGAAAACTTTCCTAGTGAAAAAGTACTTAAATATTCATATCACTCAAATATTCTGTTACTAGAGTGTGAAAGCTATTTAAATAATAATGAGAAAGTCTACTATAAAATTGATTTACTTACTGATGAAATAATAGGACCTATAAGCAAAGAACAATTTGTTAAGAATCTAAAAGATTACATAAATTTAGATTTCCTTTGTTGGGAAAGATAAAACGTTTAAATAATATTTAGTATTTGAAGTCAAAAGAACCTATAATGCATAAGTATAATTCACTAAATACTACTAATAAATAGTAGATATTTTTTTAACTATACAGTATTATAAGATTATATAAAATGGAGTGTGTAAATGGAAAGAGTAACTGATAAGACAAAAAGAAAAAATTGGATAGATGGAGATACATTTGCAATAAAAATAAAAAATTGTTCAGACGAGTATAACGATAGATATTTAATTTTAAATAAATGTGTGTATGAAATATGGAAAAAAAATTTTAAAACCGAAGAAGAATTTGAAAAACATATGAGAAATACACCATCATTCTATATTAAGATAACAAATGGAAAAGAAATACCCAACACTTATGAAGAATTAAATAAATTGGAATTTATTAAGATGTTAGATATTTATACTGATGATTCAACTGTTAATAAATTTGACAAAGGCTTATATTCAAACGCTGATGATTTTAATTACACATATGAGTATTTAAATCAACTACTTTTTCATAGAGGATTTGATTTTAAAGAATTTATTTATATAGGTAATTATAAATTTGATTGTCCTAAAAATGAATTTATTCCTTATTTTTGGGTAGAAGTTGAAATGGTATCCACAAAATTTGAATGGATAAAAACTCTGATAGATAAGTACGAAAATTACAACTTAAGGAAATCGTCACATTTTACCCCAGAAGGACAGAAAAGATTTGTTGAAACATATAAAGGTAATATAAATTTTATAGAAGAAGTTTTAGTGGAAACAAAATCTAAAGTGAAAGAAATAGAAAGAATTTATTTATATGGAATCGGACCAAAACTATATGATTCAGATGTAGCATTAGATATAAAGGCAGATTATAAAAAGTATCTAAGAACAAGTAAAAAGAGAAACCAAAGTAATGAAGAAATGATAAAAGAATTGTGTGATTACTATGAAGATTATATTAATGACTCAATAGATGGACCATTATTTTGGATAATACTGTCTGATTTACAAATGAAAAATAAAACATTAACAAAGAAACAGAAGAAAAAAGCATTAGAAGGAATAGAACAAGATTTAGTAAA
>CAPZDM010000077.1 GCA_948745425.1 uncultured Clostridia bacterium | reverse complement strand
GGGAATAAATAAAATAATTATTTATTCTCTACTCGATTGGGGACGGAGAATTTTGCCAATGGGGACGGAGAATTTTGGCAAAAATTTGTAGGGGCTTAATTAGCATGTGCCCGTTAAAATTACGGAATTAAACATTAACATAACATTTTATCTATTGAAGAAAACAAAATTTTATGATAATTTAAAAGCAAATTAAAATAAATTAGGAGTAAAAATGGAAGAAGAACTAGAAGCATTATACAAACAATGTGTAAGTGAATTAAATAGCATAGGAATATTGGATTCAAATATTGGAACAATTAATATAAAGTTATCAAAAAGAAATAATAAAAGATATGGATGTTGCAAACAAGAAGAACCAGATAAAAGCACAAAATATTATGAAAAAATAAGAAATAGAAGATATTTAAGATATGGAAAATTTAATAAACATACCATTGAAATAAGCAAATGGGTAATGCAATTAGAAAAAAGTATAATAAAAAATACAATAATGCATGAAATAATACATTGTTTTCCATATTGCAATAATCATGGAAAAGAATTCAAAAAATATGCAAATATCATAAACGAAAAACTAGGATATGATATATCTAGAGTAGGAAATAAAAAAGAAGACTATGAAAAAAGCAATATAGAATACAGAGAAAACATAAACTATAAATATAAAATAATATGTAACAAATGTGGACAGACCTTTTATAGACAAAGAATAAACAGAAATCTAACAAAAAAATATAGATGTGGAATTTGCGAAGGAAAATTAATAGTATTACAAGAAAAAGGTAGTATTTAGAAATAGTAGAGAGAATGTAGGGACGATTAGTAATTGCCCGTGGAAGAAAGGATATAGCTAAAAATTTATGAAACATTGACATACTATACCACATATGATATAGTATTAAATACTGGATGACAGAATATGAAAAACAAGAAAAAACAAAATTCGACATATAAGGAGGATAAAATTGAACAGAATAAAACTAACAGATAGAGTTTTACCAAAATACACTAAAGGTGAAGAGATTTTTAACATGACAACACATATAGTAGGTGGAGTAATGGGAATTGTAGCAATAGTACTCTGTGTTGTAATGTCAGCAATTCACTCAAATGTATATGGAATAGTAAGCAGTGCAATTTTCGGAACTACAATGGTAATTTTATATACAATGTCTAGTATATACCATGGGTTAAGTCCAAAACTAGGAGCAAAAAAAGTATTCCAGATACTAGATCATTGTTCAATATTTTTATTAATAGCAGGATCATACACGCCATTTGCACTATGTACTTTAAGAGAATATGATTTAGCAACAGGGTGGATAATATTTGGAATAATATGGGCAATGGCAATATTAGGAATAACATTAAACTCAATAGACTTAAAAAAATACAAAAAATTCTCAATGATATGTTATATAGCAATGGGCTGGTGCATAATAGTAAAAGCAAATCTACTACCAGCCCTTTTAGGAATAGGAGGAGTTACACTATTAGTAGCAGGAGGAATAATATATACAATTGGAGCAATATTATATGGAATAGGAAAAAAACACAAATATATACACTCAGTATTCCATATATGCATTTGCATAGGAAGTCTGTTGCATTTTTTATGTATATTATTATATGTGGTCTAAATTGTGGAAATTGAGACGGTTCTTTTTTCTGGAAATTGGGACGGTTCTCTTTTCCATTTTTTCGGAAATTGGGACACACCTAAATTTGGGGTTGTGGAAATTGGGACGGTTCTCTTTTCCATTTTTTCGGAAATTGGGACACACCTAAATTTGGGGTTGTAGGGATGATTATATTTTTAAATTCACCCCCACAAACACAAATTTATGTGTAAAAAAGATTGCAAAAATAAAAACAATAATATAGAATAACAAAAAAAGGAATAATTTAGTATGCAAACAAAAATACTATAAAACGAAAGGAAGGAAAAAAATGAGATACTATCTAGAAGAAAAAGAAAAGGTATTAAAAGAATTGAATTCTACAGAAGAAGGATTAACAAAAGAAGAAGCAAAACAAAGAAAAGAGAAATATGGAGCAAATAAATTAGCAGAACCACCAAAAGAACCCATATATAAAAAAGTATTAAAATCAATACTAGACCCAATGATTATAATGTTACTTGTAGCAGCAGGAATATCAGCATTTACAGCAATAATACAAAATGAGTCATTTACAGATGTTTTCATTATATTATTTGTAGTAGCAATTAACACCATATTAGGGATTATTCAAGAAAGCAAAGCAGAAAAAGCAATAGATTCTTTAAAAGAAATGACAGCAGTAACCTCAAAAGTATTAAGAGATGGAAAAATGGAAATTTTAAAGAGCGAAGAACTAGTTCCAGGAGATATAGTAATACTAGAAGCAGGGGATGCAATTTCTGCAGACTGTCGTATACTAGAAAGTCATAGTATGAAAATAGAAGAAGCAGCAATAACAGGAGAATCAGTACCTGTAAGTAAAATAATCAATATATTAGAATTAAAAGAAGAACAAAAAGACATATCATTAGGAGATAGAAGGAATATGCTATACAGTGGAAGTACAGTAGCATATGGAAGAGGAAAAGCAGTAGTAGTAGAAACAGGAATGAAAACAGAAATTGGAAAAATAGCAGATGCACTAAATCAAGCAGTAGATGAACAAACACCATTACAAAGGAAAATGGCAGAACTTTCAAAAGTATTAACAAAAATAGTAATAGCAATAAGTGTTTTTGTATTCATATTCGGAATTGTAAGACAAGGTGTATTCAGTGGAAAAGTAATACTAGACACATTTTTAGTAGCAATTGCACTAGCAGTAGCAGCAATTCCAGAAGGATTACCAGCAGTCGTTACAATTATATTATCAATAGGTGTAACATCAATGGCAAAACGTAAAGCACTAATAAGAAAATTAACAGCAGTAGAAGCACTAGGATGTACACAAGTTATATGTTCAGACAAAACAGGAACACTAACACAAAATAAAATGACAGTAGTAGACAAATACACAGAAAATGAAGAACTATTAGCAAAAGCAATGTGCCTATGTAATGACTCAAAAATAGGAGAAAATGACGAGCATGCACAAGGAGAACCAACGGAAAATGCATTAGTAGAATATGCAAAAAAAATAGGACTATTAAAATCAAAAATAGAAGAAAAAAGTCCTCGTGTTGGAGAGGAACCATTTGACTCAAGTAGAAAAATGATGTCTACAATACATGAAGAAAACGGCAAATATGTACAATACACAAAAGGAGCATGTGAAATATTATTAGAACGTTGTACAGGCTATCTAAACAATGGAAAAGTAGAAAAACTAACAGATGAAATAAAAAAAGACATAATGAAAGAGAGCAAGGAATTTGCAGATAAAGCATATAGAGTTTTAGGAGCAGCATATGTAGAATATACACAAAAGCCTGAAATATATGAGTCAGACATATTAGAGAAAAACATGACTTTTATAGGATTTGTAGGAATGATAGACCCATGTAGAAAAGAAGTATATGGAGCTATTGAAGAATGTAGAAAAGCAGGAATAAGACCTATAATGATTACAGGAGACCACAAAGACACAGCAGTTGCAATAGCAAAAGACTTAAAAATAATAAAAGATGCAAAAGAAGCAATTACAGGAGCAGAAATCGAAGAACTATCAGACGAAGAACTAATAAGAGTAGTAAAAAAATGTTCAGTATATGCACGTGTACAACCAGAACACAAAACTAGAATTGTAAAAATATTAAAATCACAAAACCTTATAACTGCAATGACAGGAGATGGAGTAAATGATGCACCATCAATAAAAATGGCAGATGTAGGTATAAGCATGGGTATAACAGGAACAGACGTAACAAAAGGAGTATCAGATGTAGTATTAGCAGATGACAACTTTGCAACAATAGTAAATGCAGTAGAAGAAGGAAGAAGAATATATGATAATGTAAGAAAAGTCTTACAATTTCAATTATCAACAAATATGGCAGAAGTAGTTGCAGTATTTACATCATCAGTACTAGGAGTAACAATGTTAACACCAGCACACTTATTATGGATTAACATGGTAACAGACAGCGCACCAGGACTTGCATTAGGGATGGAAAAGGCAGAAGGAGATATCATGAAAAGAAAACCACGTAAATCAAACGAAAGCGTTTTCTCAAATGGTGCAGGAAGAGACATGATAATTCATGGATTAATGATGGGATTACTAGTTGTATTATCATTCTTTATTGGAGAATATATGGAATCAGGAGTATGGAAACTAGCAGAATCAGGAGACGGAATGTCAATGGCATTCTTAACAATGAACTTCATAGAAATGTTCCATGCAGTATGTATGCGTTCACAGAGAAACTCAATATTCAAAATGAAAAATATGAACTGGTGGTTACTTGGAGCATTTGTATTAACAACAATCTTCACTTTAGGAATAATATATATACCATTCTTTGTTAACTTATTTGGATTTACAAGTATTTCATTTATAGAATTTATAACAGCCTTTGGATTAGCATTTTTAATAGTACCAATAATTGAAATAACAAAATTAATCGAAAGAAGAAAAAAATAAAAAAAACCCTTGTTAAAAAAAGAATACTATGATATATATTATTAAAGAAAGGTGGACTATTATGGAATTAGATATTGTAAATGAAAATGCAAAAACAGTATTAATAGTAGATGATGAAAAGCCAATAGTAGATATATTAGAATATAATTTAAAAAAGGAAGGTTATAATACACTAATTGCAAACGATGGTGTTGAAGCTGTAAATATTGCCTTAGAAAAAAGACCTAATATAATTTTATTAGATATAATGTTACCAAAAATGGATGGACTTACAGTCTGCAAAAAAGTAAGAACAGCATTAAATATTCCAATAATTATGCTAACTGCAAAAGAAGAAGAAATTGACAAAATATTAGGGCTTGAACTTGGAGCAGACGACTATGTTACAAAGCCATTTAGTGTAAGAGAATTAATAGCAAGAATAAAAGCCAATCTTAGAAAATATGAATTATCTCAAGGCACATCAAACGAAAATGAGACAAAAGAAAATGATAGAAAAATAATAATAGGAGACTTACAACTAGACTTAGACAAATTTGACGTAAAAGTGAGAGGCAAAAAAGTAGACTTAACAGTAAGAGAATTTGAAGTATTAAGATATTTAGCAAACCAACCAGGTCAAGTAGTATCAAGAGAATTATTACTTGAAAAGGTATGGGGATATGAATACTTTGGAGATATAAGAACAGTTGATGTTACAGTAAGAAGAATAAGGGAAAAAATAGAAGATGATACAACAGACCCTAAGATATTAGTTACAAAAAGGGGGATAGGGTACTATATTGCCAAACCCGAACAATAAGGTGGTTGAAAAATATTTGCAACAAATATTTTCCAACCAAATAAATATATCTTTAAATATTAAGTATATGGGCGAGCATTGCTCGTCCGTTTTTTAAAAAATATATATAACTATTCTGGAGGAAATCATGTTAAAAAATGCAAAAGCGAAACTAGCAATAATATTAATAATAACAGGACTTATAGGAATATTATCAATAGGAATAACAACTATAATAACACTAGAAAATATGGTATTAGAAAACAATTCAGAAATAATTAAGACAACCATAATAAAAATAGAAATAATACTATGTATTATAACATTAATATATATAATATTATCAATATTTGTAGGAATACTGATATCAAAAAAGGTAATAGAACCATCAGAAAAGCTAATAGATGCATCAGAGGAAAATGTAAAAGAAGTATCAAAACAGAAAAAACAGATAGAAACAATGTTATTACACATGACAGACGGAATCTTAGCCTTTGATATGGATGGAAAAATCTCATTAACAAACCCAGCGGCAACAAGACTATTAAGAATAATGCCAGAAGACGACACCTTTGATAAAATATTTGGAAAATATAATATTAATGTTAATTTAGAGAAGGTAATTTACTTAGAGAACTGGACATCAACAGCACAAAGAGTGGCAATAGGAGATAATTACATATATATGTTTTTCGCACCATTAAGAAATGAAGATGAAACGCCAAATGGAGTAATAGTAGTAATACAAGATATTACAGAACATGTAAAACTAGACAACATGAGAAAAGAATTCGTAGCAGATGTATCACATGAACTAAAAACACCAATAACATCAATAATGGGATATGCAGACACCTTATTAGAAGGAGAATATGACAAACAAACACAAGAAAAATTCTTAAATGTAATAGCAACAGAAGCAAGGAGAATGGCAAAACTTGTAACAGACTTATTGACGTTATCTAAATATGATAATGATGAAGAAAGAACAAAGAAAGCAGAATTTGACTTAGGTGACTTAGTAAAAAAATGTCAAGAAAAATTGCAAATAGAAATACAAAAAAAGCATCATAATGCAGAATGTTTTGTTACAGCAAATGTTCCAGCTGTATATGCAGACAGAGATGGAATAGAAAGAGTAGTATTAAATATATTATCCAACAGCATAAAATACACGCCAGAAAAAGGTACAATAAAAATGTATGTAGGGTATATATATAATGATGCATATGTAAAAATAATAGACAATGGATTAGGAATACCAGAAGAAGACTTAAACAGGATATTCGAAAGATTTTATAGAGTAGATAAATCAAGAACAAGAGAAATGGGAGGAACAGGACTAGGACTATCAATAGCAAAAGAAATACTAGACAAAAACAATGGAAGTATAGATATCAAGAGCAAAAAAGACAAAGGGACAGAAGTGGTCATAAGAATACCAATAAAAAAATAGCATTTATG
>CAPZDM010000076.1 GCA_948745425.1 uncultured Clostridia bacterium | reverse complement strand
TGCAGTAATGTATTAAGCTGACCAATACTAATAAATCGAGGGTTTAACCACAAAGCGTATAGAATACGTAAAAGGTTAATTAGAAAGTTTAATAATAAAAAGGTATGAGAAATTTTTCGAAGAAAAATTTCACTTACCTTCATAATAAACGAAGGTTTATGAGAAATATCATAAACGAGAGTTTATAAGAAATATCATAAACGAGAGTTTATGGTGAAAGGGAAGTCATCTATGCAATTTTGAGTGTGCTTAAGTTAGTCCGTTAATGAGGAACGAATTTACGGATAACTTATGCAACTGAGCAGAGCGAAGTTGTATACAATATAAACACACGAAACATTTCTGGTGAAAATGACGTAAAGGAAATACCTGTTCCCATGCCGAACACAGAAGTCAAGCTTTACGTGCCGAAAATACTTGGAGGGTTCCTTCCTGGTAAGATAGGTCTTCGCCAGTTTTTTTATTTTATATTAAAAACGAATTATAAAAATATCTATTAAGATATTTTTATAATTCGTTTTTTCTTAGGTAAATCTCTTGCAAAACAATGCTATATATTGTAAAATTATAAAAAGAATTTGTTTATAATTATCAAAAGATAAAATAATATAAAGTATTTTGTATTACACTTTTTAAAATAGGAAACTAAAAGCGACAAACATTTTAAAAATATGATAGTATACTATATCATGTAAATTAAGAGTTCTATAAACTCTAGTTTCTTAGTAAAAAAGCAAAAGGTGGTTAAGTATTATGTTTCAAAATATAGATGTAAAAAATGCAGATACAGCTGTAAATGAGGAAGAGATTAATTATAACAAAGGAAAATTAGAAACTTTTAATTCTATGATAGGACAAGCATTAACAAAACAAAACTTGTTCTTATATCTAGTATCATTTATGATGTCTATGGTATCATTTGGTGACGGAATAGCGCCATTTGGAATGGCAATATTTGCAGCTGCATGCTCTAATTCTATTCCAGTTATATTCGTATATATTGTAACAATGATTGGAACAGCTTTGAAATTTGGGTCAGCAGGAGTTTTAAATTATCTATTAATATCATTATTATTCATAGCAATGATTTTAATATTTAAACCATGGTATCAAGAAGAATATAAAAATGAAAGAAGAAAACTTGGAAGATATGTATTTTTAGCAACTCTAATAATTCAGACTGTAGAGGTATTTTTCAACGGATTTTTAATATATACATTCCTTTTAGGAATAGTAGCAAGTATAACAACATACATATTTTATAAAATATTTTCAGAATCCCTAATAGTTATAAGGGAATGGGGAATAAAAGAAGCATTTTCAATAGAAGAAATAATGGGAGCAGCTCTAATGGTATCAGTCGCATTACTTGCAATTAGTAATGTAACACTTTTTGGATTAAATGTTGGACAAGTATTAATGATAATTATGATATTAGTGTTAGGTTGGAAAAATGGAATAATGGTAGGAGCAACAACAGGAATTACAATAGGAACTGTTATTGGAATTATTGGAAATGGTGAACCAATGCTAATTGCATCTTTTGCACTTTCAGGAATGATAGCAGGAATTTTAAATAGATTTGGAAAATTTGGTGTAATTATAGGATTTATGCTAGGAAATGCATTACTTACATATATATATAATGGAAACACAGTTGCAGTTATTTACTTTAAAGAAATTTTAGTAGCATCATTAGGACTAATTTTAGTTCCAAAGAACATTAAAATTAATATAGATGACTTATTTGATAAATCATCAGCATTACCACATGGACCAATATATAAACTAACAGAGGACAAGTATGCGGCATCTAAACTAAATAATGTTTCAGATGCAATTCAAGTAATGTCAGATACATATAAGGATGAAAAAGAAGAAAAAGATCCAAAGGAAATATTTCTAAATGAATTAAGCAACAGATTAGAAAAATTGCAAGACAATGTATTATATGAGGACATGTATAACTTTAATAATGGAATAGCAGAAGATACTTATAATATATTAAGAAAAAAGCAAAAGATAACAAATACAGACTTACAAGACGTTTTTAAAAATCATAGTGCATATATAGTAAGTTTAGACAATACACAAGACTTAGAAGAAATTGATAAAAATACACAGGAAATTACAAATATTATTAATGAAGCATACAAAATTAGTAATGTTACATATATTTGGAAACAGAAGATAGATGAAAGCAAGAAAGTAATGTCAGATCAATTAGAAAATGTTTCAGAAGCAATTTCTAATATTGCAAAAGAAATTGAGAAGGATGAAAATAAATTTACAAAAGAGAGTGCAAAAATAAAATTATTAGCAGAAAATAGTAATATAAGTATTGTTGATTTAAAAATAAAAAAAACTGATACAAAGTATACAATAAACTTATATACAGATAAATGTAAAGATGAATGTTATATTGAAAAAATAGAACAAATATTATCAGAAGTATTAGAAGATGAAATTAAGCTACAGAAAAAAGAATGTGCAATAGATGAAGAAAATAATGTATGTAAACAAATATATTCTTCAAAGGATAAATATTTACTAAGAGTAGGAATAGCAAAGAAAACAAAAGATAAATCAGTAGTATCAGGAGATACATATATTAAAACAAAATTAGATGACGGAAAAACTCTAATAGCACTTAGTGATGGAATGGGCTCAGGACCAGATGCAAGAAAATCTAGCAAAGTAGCAATCAAAATGTTAGAAAGACTGTTAAAAACAGGATTTGAAAAAGATGCATCAATAAAATTAATAAATAGCACAATGTGTTTAAATTCAAAAGATGATATGTATGCAACTTTAGACATAGGAATTTTTGATTTATTTACAGGAAATATGGAAATTGTAAAAAATGGCTCTTGTCCTACATTTGTAAAAAGCAAGAAAGATGTACAATTAATAAAATCATTATCATTACCAGCTGGAATTTTGGACGATATTGACTTAGTAACATTTGATAGGGACTTAGAAGATGGAGATATAGTAGTAATGTGCACAGATGGCATTATAGACTCAAATACAGAATATAGTAACAAAGAAATGTGGGTAAGAGATATTTTATCAGAAATGGAAACAGATGATGTGCAAAAAATAGCAGATATAATTGTACAAGAAGCAGTAGACAACAACTTAGGAAGACCAAAAGACGACATGACTGTTATAGTTTCTAAAATAATAAGTAGATAAAAGACTTGACTTTTGTATAACAAAATGTTAACATAAAAATGAAGTAGTTAACATACTATATTCGCAGAATAAGGAGGACAAAAAATGACAGAGGAAATTAGAATCGCTTTAGAGGAGGAGAACAAAAAACAGAAGATAAAAGATATCCTATTGGATCAAATCTCTAAAGCGATAAAAGAGGGTGCAGGAGAAAATCTTAAGAAAGGAAGACATGTATATATTAATTTTGATATTACTAATATACCTGAAGAACTTAGGGATGTCTTTAAGGAGAAATTACCTATTCTTTGGGGAGAAATATCAGATAATATATCTACTCCTGAAAGAAGACATTTCTGTGTACTTCGGAAAATTGAAATTGAAGGAACTGAAGTCAAAATGGTTGTCTTGAAAAATTGGTGATAGTATAATCATTAGAGAAGAAAAAGTGATGTTTGAATTTCAAACATCGCTTTTTCTTAAAAAAATTTTATAATAGCATGCACAATACTTAAATCTTCGCTTTTTATAGTAACAATATGCTGATTATTATCATAAGCATAAAAACATTTTATAGTATCATCTAATTTTATTTGTTTTTTGTAAATAATTTCAATATTATCAAAATAAACATTCCAAAAATCTTTAGGAAGAGAATCAAAAGCAAAATCCAAATAATATAAATTATTAACATGATGATTTGTATCTAAATCACGTCTTTTAATTTGATAATCATATACAAATTTAGAACTTTCGGGTTCTTTTTCTTTATCATTTACCTCAGTATCAAAAACAGAAGAATTATACTCACCAAAAGTATTGTGTATTTCATCTGTAATTCTAACAGGAGTAAATTTTTCAGAATCTATTAATACCCACTTTGAAGTTGCTTTTGCAACTAAATTATTATTAATATCGTATACACTAAAATCACGATTAGAAGATATTTTACTAAAGCTACGAGCCCAAGTTTTTACAAGTAAATCAGTATTCCATGAAGGTCTTAAGAAAAATTGAAATTTCCAATTTAAGAGCATCCAAGTCAAATGATTTTGTGGCATGTTATTTAATCCATATCCAAGTGTTTCAGAATGAATTCCAGCGACTTCTCCGAGAATTCTAATTAAACCCTTTGCAGAAAGTCTGTTATTTTCATCAATATCGCAAAACTCTATTCTTTTTTTATACTCAAACATTCCCATTTTTAATATCATTCCTTTCTTAAAATGGCTGTATATATAATATATTAATATCTACAAAAAATCAACTTGTAATTATTCATTATTAATTATTAATTATTAATTATTAATTATTAATCATTCACTATTCATTTAATTTTCAATATACCTTGACAGATAAGGTATATTAATATATAATATTATCAAAAAGAAAGTAGGTGATAATATGTCAATTAGATCAGACATGATACGTGGACATACAGAAACAATTATTTTAGCCCATCTAATGAATGGAAATAGCTATGGATATGAAATAAATAAATCAATAAAGGAAAAGACAAACAATAAGTATGAATTAAATGATGCAACATTATATTGTGCTTTTAGGAGGCTAGAAGAAATGGGATATATTTCATCTTTTTGGGGAGAAGGAAATAGTGGAGCAAGAAGAAGATATTATTCAATTACAAATGAAGGAATAGAATTTTATAAAAAGAATATAGAAGAATGGAAGTTAACTAAAGATCTTATTGATAAATTAATATAGCAAAAATTTAAAATAATTGGAACAATTCTTTTTAAATTCAAGGTATATAATGAAAGGGGGAAAAACAATGCAAAAAAGATTATACAAAATTGAAAAGGGTAAAAAGTTAGATGGTGTATGTGGAGGTATTGCAGAATATTTTAATATTGATGCAACACTTGTACGTTTATTATGGATTATATTCTCTTGCTGTTGGGGAGGAGGAATTATTGCATATATTATAGCAGCAATAATAATGCCCAAAAAATCAGATATTGATGAATAAAAAGGAGGAAACAAAACAATGAATCAAAAAATTAGAAAAGAAGTAAATTCTTTATTTGAAAAAGCTCCAAATACAAAAAGAGCAAATGATTTAAAAGATGAAATAATTTCTAATGCAGAAGATAAATATGAAGATTTAATAAAACAAGGGAAAAACGAGGAAGAAGCTTTACAAATAGTTATAAAAGAAATAGGCAATGTAGATGAATTAATTGAAGAACTAAATAAAAACAATCCTATACATACACAATATGTAGAAGAAGCTAGAAAAAAGACAGGACTTATAGTTTCTATATGTGTCGGTCTATATATTTTGAGTGTAATAGCATGTGTAGTTTTAGATGAACTAGGGCTTCCCGATTTTATAACAGCTTCAAGCTTTCTTTCGATTGCAGGAGCATCTACATGTGTACTAATATATCATTTTATGACAAAGCCAAAATACACAAAATATGATGATACCATAGTAGAAGAATTCAAAGAATGGAAAGGAAAAAAAGATAAAAACAAAGAAATAAAAAAGACCATAGATTCAATTATATGGACATTAACAGTAATTATATACTTAGTAGTTAGTTTTACATTTGGTATATGGTATATCTCTTGGATTATCTTTTTAATAGCATCATTAATAGAAAATATTATTAAGTTAATATTCAAATTGGGGGAAGAATAAATGAAAAAAGTAGGAATTATTATATTAATTGTTATTCTAATAAGTTTTACAATTACACTATGTAGCATTTTAACATTTGCAATTCAAAATAATGAATGGAACTGGTTTATGGGATTTAGAGATTTAAGTGATATAAGAAAAGAAGAATATAGAAGACAAGAAGAAGAGATAGACTTAGCAGATATTGAAAAACTAAAAATAGAACTAGACACATCAGATGTAAATGTGTTTTTTACAGAAGAAAGTGAACTAAAAGTTATACAATATTCATATGAAGAATTAAAACAAGATGAAGTATTTAAAGTAGATAAATCTTCATCTAACATAACAATTAGAAAAAAGAGTAATAGACATTTTCATTTTTTCTATGTAAATCAAATTGTATTTGATGTATATATTCCAAAATCATATGAAAAAGACTTAGAAATAAAATCCGTATCTGGAGACATAAAAACAAATGAAAGTTTAAAATTTAAAGACTTAAAAATATATTCTACAAGTGGAGACCTTGAAATGGGTGACATTCAAGCAGATAATATTGATATAGAAACAGTGTCAGGAGAAATTGATTTACAAAAATTAGAAAGTAATGTAACAAAACTAAAAACAGTATCAGGAGATATTTCAGTAGAAAGTGCTAAAGGAAGAATAGAGGCAAAAACTACATCAGGAAATATAGAAATAGAAAAAATAGAGGGTGATATAGAATTAACTAGCACATCAGGAGATATTGAAAGTCAAGACTTTAAAATAACAGGAAAATCTATAATAAAAACAACATCAGGAAATGTTACAATGGATATAAACAGTGAATCCAACTGTGAAATAAGAGCAAAAAGCACATCAGGCGATATAGAATTTCCAAATGGAAGAAATGTTATGGGTCAAGAACCATATATAGAATTAAATGTACAAACAACATCAGGCGATATTGAGTTAAAATAAGAAAGGTTAAATATAAAAGTAAATTCCACATCTAACAGAATTTACTAGTCCAAGAGAAA
>CAPZDM010000075.1 GCA_948745425.1 uncultured Clostridia bacterium | reverse complement strand
TCCAACTTTCGTGGGTCACTTCAAATGTCTAACATACTAGACAAACAAGTTTGTCGTATGGCAGGGTTTTGCAACCCCACACCCCAAACCTAAAAATTGCTGCTTGCATTTTTAGGTTTTTTCATAAAAACTGCTTATCGCAATTTTTATGAAATTAGAGTAAGAAAAATAAATTTTTCTTACTCTATCACTTTAGCAACTACCAAGTAGAAACCAGAGGGAGAGAGCTAAAGTGAATTAGGTGTAATAATCCCATTTATGAAAAATAGAATTATTACACCTATATAAGCTGAAACCGTCGGTTGTTCGCCTCGTTTCATAGGTAGTCTAGTAAGTAGTGATATTACTACTATAATTGCTGATACTTCTATAAATGAAATATCTTTGTTCATACTTGCCCAAACTTTTTACAATTACAAATCCATTTCAAATATGCCACCAAATACTCTTTTATTATTGTGAGTTTGTGTTCTAAAATCTCACTTACGCACTTTGTATAATTAGACTGCTTATACAAATACGAATGGACTTTATAGCATCGGCTCATCACACCAAACACTTTTAAAGAGGTGTTGCATTTCTCTTTTAAAACAAAAGACTACCTGTAGCTTTAAAACTACAAGTAGTGAATTTATTTTTATTCAATTAGCACTCACAATGGATTTTGTTCCATTTTATTGTGAAAGTAGAGTAATTTTATAATTAAAGTTTTTTGACAAAATTTCAAAAAACTATTTATCAATAGTAGATTATCTGTTATAATAAATCCAACGAAAACATCTAACCAATATCTAACCAAAGTTTATAAAAATCTGTTATTTTATAATTAGTATTAGATAGTAAGTTTAGATGAAATCGGGGTAAAAATGTTTGATTTAGAGCCACTTTAAGAGGTATTATATAACAATAAATAATAATATATATAAAACACTCATAAAGACTCTGACTCCGACATTCCTGTGTTCGAATCACAGTACCCCAACCAAGAATATTTTTCCCTTCAAAAGAGGGATTATTTTTTTTATTTTCTATTGTAGGATTTTATAAACATTACAACCATTAAAAAATAAAAACATAATTTTTCATGAATTACCCTGTAATAAACGAAATTATATTGAAAAGTAAATACAATAATGATAAAATAGATGAGTAAAAAGGAGGAAAAGAAATGGGAGACATTGTTTTAGAGTGTAATAATCTCTATAAAAAATTAGGAAAAAAGACCATTATAAAAGATGTTTCTACAAAACTAGAAAGTGGGGACATATTAGGATTTATAGGACCTAATGGAGCAGGAAAAACAACTACAATAAAACTTATTTTGGGATTACAAGGAATAGATAAAGGAACAGTAAAAATAAATGGATATGATATACAAAGTGATTTTGAAAAGGCTATAGAAAGAGTAGGTGCAATAGTTGAAAATCCTGACTTATATATGTATTTATCAGGATATAAGAATTTACAACTAATTGCTAATCTATATAAAAATGTAGACAAATCAAGAATAGATGAAGTTGTTAAACTAGTAGGATTAGAATCAAGAATTAATGATAAAGTATCAAAATATTCTTTAGGAATGAGGCAAAGATTAGGAATTGGTCAAGCAATACTACATAAACCAAATATATTAATTTTAGATGAGCCGACAAACGGCTTAGACCCAGAAGGAATAAAAGAATTAAGAGACCTTATACAAAGATTAACCAAAGAAGAGAATATGGCAGTATTAATTTCTAGCCATAATCTAGCTGAATTAGATAATTTCTGTACAAAAGTATGTATTATAAAAAATGGCGAAGTACTAGAAACAAAAGATATTAAAGAATTAAAAGAAGAAGCTAATGCAAAATTTACTTTATTTAAAGTAAACGATACAACTAAGATAACAGAACTATTTGATACAGCAACCATATTAAACAAGAGTGAATTTAAAATACAAGGAAATGAGCAAGAAGTTGCAAATATAGTAAAGAAACTAGTAGAAAATAGCATAGATGTTTATGGTATTACAGAAGAAACAATAACACTAGAAGATGCATTCTTAAAAAGGACAGGAGGTAATAAAATTGTTTAACTTAGTAAAAAACGAATTAGTAAAAATATTTAGTAAAAAAGCAATATATGTAATATTAATAATTTTTCTATTATTATCAATAGCAGGGATGGCTTTAAATAAGGTTATAGAAAATATTAATAATTCAGGATATAGTTATATCGACCAAGAAATATCAGTAATGAAAGAAAGTTTAAAACAAGTAAACAAAGCAACAGAAGAAGGAAAAGAAGAATATAGTTATTTACAATCACATATAGAATATTTAGAATTACAGAAGAAATATGGAGCAAACTCATGGCAATCTACAATAGTATCAAATGAATTATATGATAAAATAATCAATCTAAATTACTATAAAAATGGATTAGTAGAATATGTAAAGGAAAATGATGTTACATTAGAAGAATTACAAAAGGAATATGATGACATTATAAAAAAACTAGATGAAGGTGATTGGAAAGCATTTGCAAAGACAGACTTAGAAAAAGTTAAAGCACAATTAGAATTTACCGAAAATGAGATAAAAGGAAATATGGATACTGATACATTGAATGCTTTAAAACAAGAAGTTGAAACATTAAAATTAAGGATTCAAGTGTTAGAATGGAGACTAGAAAAAGATATCTGTTATGGGGATGAGGACTATGATATTTTATTAACACACTATGAAACAAGTGGTTCTAGCCTTATAAATTATAATTATGCATATGACATAAATGAAAATAATTATAAAGAAAAAGAAGTAAAAGACTATAACTATTCTGCCAAAAAACAATATCAAGAGACATTAGCAGAATATAATATAGCAAAATATAAAATTGAGAATAATATAAGTTCAAAAACAACAGTATCAGAAACATTACAAACATTGTTTACAGATGGAGGAGAAGGACTATTATTTGTAATTATAATAGCTTTAATGTTAACAGGAGGAATAGTAAGTGAAGAATTCAACAAAGGCACAATAAAACTATTATTAATAAGACCATACAGTAGAAGAAAAATATTAGCTTCAAAAATTATTGCTTGTTGTATTACCTTAATTTTTTCAATAATAATTATAACTATAATAGAAATAATATTCGCTGGAATTATGTATGGATTTGATACAATAAATGCACCAATTATAGAGTATAATTATGATACAAATTCAGTAGTATCAGTTAATGGATTCAGCTCAATGTTAATGGGATTATTAGAAATGTCTCCATTAGTTATAATATTAACATTGATTGCATTTATGATAGGAACTATTTGCGCAAATACAGCAGTAGCAATTGTAGTAGCATTTTTAGCATACTTTGTATCTAGCATTGTAAATTCATTAGTAACGGAATTCCAAATAAAGTGGTTAAAGATTATTCCTACATTAAATTGGGATTTAACACAATATGCATATGGAAAATTACCTACAATTGAAGGAATGACATTAGGTTTCTCAATATTAATATGCTCAATTACAATAATTTCACTATTAGTAATAACCTTTGAGAATTTTGCAAGAAAAAATATAAAGAATGTATAATTTTAAAAGTATATATGAGAGGAAATGAAATGTGCAGAATATTAGATAATGTAAATACACCAGAAGATTTAAAAAAATTAAATATAAATGAAAAACATAAATTAGCAACTGAAATAAGAGAAATGATAATTAATATAGTTTCAGAAAATGGAGGACATCTTGCATCTAATTTAGGAGTTGTAGAACTTACAATTGCTTTACATAGTGTATTTAATACACCTAAAGATAAAATTATATGGGATGTAGGACATCAAACATATGTACATAAAATTTTAACGGGAAGAAAAGACAAAATGGCTACTTTAAGGAAAATGAATGGAATAGCAGGATTTCCAAAAACATCTGAATCAAAATATGATAACTTTGATACAGGACATAGTAGCACATCAATATCAGTAGCTCTAGGAATGGCTAAAGCGAGAGATTTAAAGCATGAGGACTATAATGTAATTGCAGTAATAGGTGATGGAGCATTAACAGGAGGAATGGCATTAGAGGCACTAAACGATGCAGGTGACTCAAAAAATAATTTAATTGTTATATTAAATGATAATGAAATGAGTATTTCTAAAAATGTTGGAGGAGTGCCAAGATTATTGAGCAAAATAAGAACAAAAAAGCTTTATAAGGCATCAAATGATTATATTAGAGATAGACTGGAGAAAATTCCAATAATAGGAAAAAAATTAAGTAAGGGTATTAAAAGAATAAAAAGAAGTATTAAACAACTAGTAATACCCAATATGTTTTTTGAGGACATTGGATTTAGTTACTTAGGACCAGTATATGGGCATAATATAGTAGAACTAGAAGACATAATGAAAAGAAGCAAACAAATAGAAGGGCCAGTTTTAATACATGTTATTACAAAAAAAGGTAAAGGATATAAAATTGCAGAAGAAAATCCAGATTGTTTTCATAGTACAAGTGGTTTTGATATAGAAACAGGAAAAAGTAAAAAAGCAAAAAAAGATGACTATTCAAAAATATTTGGAGAAAAATTAGTAGACCTTGCTAAGAAAAATACTAATATAGTAGCAATAACAGCATCAATGAAGGATGGAACAGGATTAAGTAAATTTGCAAAAGAAATTCCAAATAGATTTTTTGATGTAGGAATTGCAGAACAGCATGCCCTAGGATTTGCAGCAGGCCTTGCAAGTCTAGGAATGATACCAGTAGTACCTATATATTCATCATTTTATCAAAGAGCATATGATCAGGTTATACATGATATATGTATACAAAATTTAGGAGTAATAATGTGTGTTGATAGAGCTGGAATAGTTGGAAATGATGGGGAGACACACCAAGGAATTTTAGATTTATCATTTTTTAATGTAATTCCAAACTTAAATATAATAGCACCAAAAGATTTTAAAGAATTAGAAGACATGTTAGAGTTTGCAGTAGACTTAAAAAAGCCAGTAGTAATAAGATATCCTAGAGGTGGCGAAGGATTAGCAAAATTTAATAAACATGAAAAAATAGAACTTGGAAAGTCAGAAATAATAAAACAAGGAAAAGATGTTACTATAATAGCAATAGGGAAAATGGTTAGTAGAGCTTATGAAGTACAAGAAAAATTAAAAAAAGATAATATAGATGTAGAAATAATAAATGCAAGATTTTTAAAACCACTAGATAAAGAAACAATAATTAAATCTATAGAGAAAACTAAAAAAGTAATCACCATAGAAGACAATATATTAAAAGGTGGACTTGCAAGTAGCATAAAAGAATTAATAGTTGAAAAGGAATTGGATAAAATAAAAATAAAATGTTTTGGATATCCAAATACATTTGTAAAACATGGTACAGTAGAGGAAATTGAAAAACTATATGGATTAGATATAGAAAATATAGCAAAACAAATAAAAGAACTAGTAATAAATGGGAAAAAAGAAGAAAGATAAAAGTAGGGGCGCCCTTGGTACAGTGAGAGAAAATATAAAATGAGAAAATTCGTTTTCTTTTTTTATATTTTTGCGAACGAAACATGAAAAATTTGCAAAGCAAATTTTACTGGGCGTCCGTTAAAGATAGTGCTTGAAAAAAAATATGGTATATAGTAAAATATAATTGGATAAGAACGTGAGAGAGGATGAAAGATTATGAAGAGTATAGGAGATTTTTTATGTGGTATTTTTATGACGATGTATTGGATTTTTAGATTATTAGTTACAGCTCTATCATATTTACAAATTGAATTTCCATTTGTATGTACAAATACAAATGCTGAAATTTTATTATTATTTTTAACATTAATTTGTATAGTATGTGTATTTAAAAGAGTAACAATAGGTGGAATTATATATTTTATAGCATATTGTGCATATTTTGGACCAGATTTATATAATAAAATACAAGCAGGAATAACACAAGACTCAATGAGTACTATTATAGTAGATTTCTTAGCTATAATATTAGCATTAGCAGTTTTACTAAATATTATTTTAAGTAAGACTATAAGAATAACAAATAAAAAAGATACTGATTGGTTCTATGAAGGCGAAAAGTATGATAGAGAATTGGACGAGCGTGCAGACAAAAATAATTATAGGATATATTAATTTAGAAGTGAGATGAGAGAAATTAGAGTTGAGAAAAGGAGTAAAGAGTAATGGGGCAAAACATAGAAAAGACTAACATCAATTGGTTGATTACGATTTATTGCAACCCCCTAGCAAACCCTTATAAATAAAGGCTTTCTTTGATTTTAGATCTTGCACATTTTAATGTAAAAAGTGGTAAAATTACTAAAAATTGATAAAAACATAGTGATTTTAATGATATTTATGATGAGAATTAGAAAGGTGATTACGACATTGCAACCCCCTATAAATTGTCGATAAATTCATTTAAAAAGTAGAACACACATTTTTATTTTAATACCAATTCATATTATACTATATTTATGAATGGAAGTGTAATTTTTATGAAAAAAATAAAACTTAAAGTAAATTATAATGAATATAGAATAATTATAGATGAATTAGTAGAGTTTAGAAACAAACTGATTAAAGATAATGAAGATACTTATTATATTGATAAATTGCTATTAAAGTTGGCAAATAAAAGATAATTTTATAAACATACTTTGAACTGGTTAGAAATAGTCAGTTCTTTTTTTATGCCCATACATAGCCATTTTATTTTTATAGAGTGGCTAGAGTTTAAAGAAAGGAGGAAAATGTATATGTCGCAATGCAAAGTTATTGCAGTGGCTAATCAGAAAGGTGGAGTGGGCAAGACCACCACAACTTTTAGTCTAGGTGTTGCTTTAGCAAAGGAAGGCAAAAA
>CAPZDM010000074.1 GCA_948745425.1 uncultured Clostridia bacterium | reverse complement strand
CTTAAAAATGATGATTTCTTCAAAATTGGACAATATGGATGTATATTTGAAGATGATAATATTATTCCAAGAGTAGATAAAAGATATAGAGAATTAAAAGATGCTAAAGATGTGAAATTGAAATGGATATTAGATAAAGAAAATGAAAAGATGGAATTTCAATATGATTTTGGAGATAATTGGAGATTTAATATAGTACTAGAAAGAATATTTCAAGATGAAAATATATCTGGAAAAGAATTGCCAAAAGTAATTGAAGGTGAAGGCTTTGGAATAATAGAAGATTGTGGTGGAACAATGGGGCTAGAAGATATTCGAGAAGCATTTAAAACTAAAAAAGGTGAAGATTATGAAATGTATTCTAATTGGTTAGGAACAGAGAATTTAGATTTAAATATATGTGATTTAGAGGATTTGAATTTTAGATTAAAGAAATTACCTAGAATATTTAAAGAGAGTTATGAATATGGATTAAAGCCGACAGAAAGGTCAATAAAAATATTAGAAAGAGATTATTAAAAGAAAGGAATGTTTTATATTATGGAAGAACAAATTAAGGAACTAACATTATTGCTTTTATATTTGACTTCGTGGAAAGAAAAAGATCCATTTGGAGATGAATGTATAAGAGCATGGAAAGGTTACGATTTTGATATATTAAATAAATTAAAAGATGAAAATTTAATTGGTGGGAGTACATATAAGGCAAAATCTACATATTTAACAAAAAATGGAATAGAGAAAGCTAAAGATTTAATGAAAAAATATAATGTAAATTAATAATAGTAAAAACATTATTATCGCAGTTAATTAAATAAGAATTTTTATAAAGCTTTAAAAGTGAAATTTTGAGGCTTTATTTTTTTAACCTAAAATTATACTAAAAACAATTTTAAAAGCCACAAAATTGAATGTGGAGCGAATAAAAACTAAACAAAAGGAGGGTTGCAAATGCAGATGTCTTATGCAGTAGCTTTAACCAAAACCTAAAAATATGTAGATATTTTTTAGGCAAAGGGGTTTGGGGAAATATAATTTCCCTGCCACAACAAATACTTTTAGCGAATAGCGTTAAAAAAGTATTGTAGTTGTTTTTACAACACAAATTAGAAAATGAGCAATAATATAAAAATTTAGATGTGTTTTTAACACAAGTAAGGAGGAAAAAATGAGTTATGCAATAATAAGAAATACAAAATATAATCTGAAAGGACAAATAAAAACTGTAAGTAATATAGCTTGTGAATATATAATAACATCAGATCATGATTTTTTTGAAAGAATAGGCGAAGAAGAAACTAATAGACAACATTATTCTGTTGAAGAATACAAAAAGATAACAAATTTTAAACAGACAAAAGAAATCTTAAAAAATATGAAATTAGAGTTGCCAGATATTCCCAATATTGCTGATATTAATATAAACAGATTATCAAAAAAGAGAGATGAAAAGATTTTAGAAGAAATAATCAAACCTAAAGATGACTTAATAAATGAGTTGTATCAAGATAAATTGATATTGAAACAAGAATTATTAAAGAAATCAAAAATGTTTGAAAAGGTAGAGAAATATCAAAAGGAAAGGAATATGATAATTGCTGATAATGAAGCATTGCATAGGCAAGTAGAAAATATTAAGACAGAATATAAGAAGAAAGAATTTGATATTGAATGGAAATATAAAAGTAAAGTTAAAGTTTTGGAAAAAGAGAACAGTAGATTAAATAAAATAATAGATAAATTCTATGAAAGCATTGATAAATTTATACATTGGATTTGTAAAAAGTTTGATTTGGGAGCAGAAGATAATTTAGTTAGAGATTTTCAAAAAGAAACAAATACTTATTTAGATGCAGAAAAACAACTTAAATATGAAGAAAGAGAAAAAGAGTGGGATTTAGAATCCATGCATTCTTTTATATTCTCTGTTATATTCCTTTAAAATCAAACTATTTTTGACTTTTTCTTTTTGCTTATTTAAAAGCTCCAATTTCTCTACAAGTTTTACCAGTATTTAAATATAAGTTATTGCAGTATTTTTGGTCGTTCCTTCCTTTTTGGTTTGGATAAAAGAGTAATGAGGGCAAATCTCATATGGGTATAAAACTTACTACTTGTAACTTTAAAAATTAAAAGTAATATTTTTAAACTTTTAATAATAGTATTGAAAAGAAAGTTGGTGAGAATTTTGAAAAAGAGTTTGAATATTACATTTATTAATCCTAATACAGAAGAACAAATAGTACAAGCTATGTCAGGAGTTCTTGCTTATAATCTAGCTGAGAATGATGAGAAGATAAGATTTGACTACAACAATCCAAATACTTATCAAAATTCTCACAAAGAAATAGAAGATGAATTAGAATTGTAAAAAAATGTATAATAAGTATAGAAGAAATAAAGAAAATATGATAGAATAAGAGAAAACAACTCAAAAGGAGATTTTAGATGAATAAAGAAGATGTTTTAAAATTAATACAAGAATTAAATGAAAAGCAAACAGAAACTATTTGTATTGAAGCTAAAACAGCGAATAAAGGTAAACCAGAAAAATATTATGATACAATATCAAGTTTTGCTAATACTATTGGAGGAGTTATATTATTTGGTGTTGAAGAAATAAAACATAAAAATAAAGCTACTTTTGAAGTAGTAGGAGTTTATGATGCAAATGATTTACAAAAAAATATAACTAATTTGTGTAGTACAGAATTTGAGCCTATTATCAGACCAGAAATAAATGTAATAGATATAGATAATAAGAAAATAGTAGTAGTAAAAATTGATATGATTAATCAAAGAAATAAACCATGTTATTACAAGCCAAAAGGACTACATAATGGTTCGTATATAAGAGTTGGTGACAGGGATGATAATATGACTGAATATGAAATATATAAATGTATATCATATAAAGAAGATGTAAAAGATGATTTAAGACCTGTTGTTAGAGCAACTATGAAAGATTTAGATGAAAAACTTTTAAATAGGTTTATAACAAATGCAAAAACGGACAAGCCTAAATTTGCAGAATTTAGTGATGAAGAAATTTTGCTCCAATTTGGTGTTTTAACACAAGTTGAAGATAAAATTTTTCCAACAGTTGCAGGAATAATGGTATTTGGAATTTATCCACAGAAATTTTTTCCACAATGGTTTGTTGCTGCAATAGTTATTCCTGGTTTTGAAGTGGATGATTTAGGAGAAATAGGACAAAGATTCGATGACAACAAAAGGATAGAAGGAAATATAAGCGAAATGTATGAAGAAACAATAGGTTTTTTAAACAGGAATATGAAAGTCAAAGTTATAATAAGTGACAAAACAGGATTAAGAACAGATATAACACAATATCCTAAAGATGCACTTCGTGAGGCAATTTCAAATATGCTAATCCATAGAGATTATAGCTAATTGAAAACAGGAGTTTATAGTATTATTACTGTATATAAAGATAGAATAGAGTTTAGAAATGTAGGTAATTTATATGGTTCTAACACATTGGAATTATTGGAAACAAGAAAAGCTATGGAAGTTAGAAATGAAACTATTGTAAAATTATTAGAAACTTTAGGAGGAATAATTGAAAATAGACATACAGGAATTTCTACTATGCAAGATAAAATGAAAGAAGCAAATTTACCAAATCCTATATTTACAAATGAAAGAGAAGATTTTGTAGTTACATTTTATAATGGAGAATATCCAGAATTATATCCAGAAGAATTAAAGAAACAAGAAAACGCACAAGAAAACGCACAAGAAAATGCACAAGAAAAAAATAAAAAACGCACAAGAAAAGTATCAGAAAAAACAATATTGAAATATTGTTTGGAACCAAAGAGCATAAAGGAAATTGCTGAAAAGTTTGGGTATAAAAATATTAGAAATTTTAGAGAAAGATATATAAATCCACTTTTAGAAGAAGAAAAATTAAAAATGACAATACCAGAACAACCTAAAAATAGGAATCAAAAATATATTACTACACAATAATTAGTAATGGAGGTAAGTAAAATGTCAACAATACAAAATGATTTAGAAAAAATTAGAAAAGAAGAATTAAAAGCATTGAGAGAAAAACTAGGATTACATGAATTTATAAAACTATTACAATCATATAGTGAAGGAAAAGGAGATTATACAAAAGAAAGAAGAGAACTTTTAAAAAATATAACAAAAGAAGATTTTGAAAAGTTTTTAGCAGAAAACAACTAATCAAATGTTAATCTTGAGCCCTATTTGCGAAATACAAATGCATAGGTGAACAGATGTGACTCGCAGACCTACTTGCGACAAATAAATGCGTAGGAGGACAAATTGAAACCGCTGACCAATATGCGGTATATAAATAGTTGGGATGTGAAGTTTAAAATCTATTCCTAAATAAAACGGAGTAGATTTTTTATTTTAGTATTGCTTTTTTGAAACTGATATGCTAAAATGTAACAGAACGAAAATGAAGAAACAGAAAAAGAAAGTAGTGATGTTATGAAAATTGCAGCATATGCAAGAGTATCAACTGAAAAAGAATCGCAAGTAGAATCATTTGAAAAGCAAATTGAGTTTTTTAATGAATTTACAAAAAAGAATAATTATGAATTGTACAAGCTATATGCAGATGAAGGAATATCAGGAAAGCAAATAAAACATAGAAAGCAGTTTCAACAAATGATGCAAGATGCCAAAGCAAAAAAATTTGACAAAGTGGTAGTAAAAGATGTAAGCCGTTTTGCTAGAAATACTGTAGATTTATTACAGAGTATAAGAGAACTAAAATCTTATGGAATTGAAGTTGATTTCTTAAACAATGGTGAAATAATGGAAGGTGGTTCTGAATTTATATTGACTATTTTAGGAGCAATGGCACAACAAGAAAGTGCCAATATGTCTAAAAGGGTTAAATTTGGAAAAGACATTACTGCAAAAAAAGGACGAGTTCCAAACATTGTATTTGGATATGACAAAATTCCAGATGAAAGATATACGCTAAAAATAAATGAAGAAGAAGCTAAAATCGTAAAAGAGATATTTGAAAGCTATGTATATAAAGGAATTGGAACAACAAAAATTGCTTGGGAGTTAAATGATAGAGGAATAAGAACAAAGAAAACAAAATCAAAATGGGTACAAACATCTATTGTAAGAATGCTAAAAAATCCAATTTATATAGGGCGAGTAACCAATAAAAAGAGTGAAGTAACAGATTTTATAACAGGAACTAGAAAAGATTTACCAGAAGAAGAGTGGATAACAGTAGAAAAACCAGCAATGAGAATTATATCAGATGAGTTATTTAATAGAGCCCAAGCTCTTTTAGCCCAAAGGTCAAATGAATTCAAACTAAATAATAAAAGAGAAAAAACAGAATATGTATTTAGTACACTTATCTATTGCAAACATTGTGGATACTCATTTAGAAGAATAAGAAGAAAATACACAGAAGATGGAAAAGAATATATAAGATGGGTATGTAGTGGAAGAAATTCAATGGGTGTAAATCATTGTCCTAATACCACAGTAATTGATGAAGAAGAACTTTTAAATGCTATAAAAGAATATCTAAAAAGTATTATAAAAAACAAAAAGAACTTTATGAAAGCAGTAGAAAAGGAGTTTGAAAAGATTACCAAATTAAGACAAAACAATGAAAGAAGTGAAGAAAGTTTACTTAAGGAAATTGAAAAGATTACAACGAAGAAGCAAAAATATATGGAAATGTTCCAAAACGAAATAATAAATATACAAGAATTAAAGAAATATACAAACCCGTTAATTGAAGATATAGCGAGATTAGAGCGAGAACTAAAACTAATTACATCAGAAATAAAAGAAAAAGATGTATTAGAAAAAGAATTATCTAAAACAATTAGCACAGTTGATGATATTTTAAATAACAAAACAATTACAAATGCAATGCTAAAAACAATTATAGATGTCATTGAAGTAGATAGTGATTCAAACGTAGAAGTAAGACTAAAATTATTAAATGAAATAGGCTCTACACCATCTATTATTACAAATTTTAATGAAATAGAAACTAATGTAGGGGCGATTATTAATCGCCCACCACTTCAAAGAACAACTCTAGATAATGAAAATCCAACCGTTACGAAAAGTAACATCAGTACACAAAGATGTATCAGAAAGGTTACTAAAGATAAATCCAGTACTAGCGTTAAAAGTTAGAGAAATCTTAGATGAAAACAAAGCAGAAAGACATATTAGGGGACGGAATGGCTACCAAACTAAAATATGAACATGAACACGAAGAAAAAAACGTGGGGTAATCATTTTACTTGGATACTAAGATAACCTATTGTTTTCTCATATAAAATTTGCTATAATACGACAAGTGAAAGGAAGAAAAAATATGAGAATTAGGTTTAAAAAGTGGGCACGCCCAGAATTAGAGGCAAGTGCATTTTATATTGATAATCCACAAGATTACAAAGGAAAATGGAATACTGCATTTAAAAATATTAATAATCCAATACATATGGAATTTGGCTGTGGAAAAGGGAATTTTATTGCACAATTAGCATCCAAAAATCTAAATATAAACTATATTGCTATTGATATGGTTGATGCAATGCTTGGATTGGCAAAAAGAAATATAGAAGCTATATATAAATCTAGAAATCTAGAGGTAGATAATGTTAGATTAGTAAGACACGATATAGAAAGAATACTATTATTTATGGATAAAACTGATAAAATAGATAGAATATATATTAATTTTTGCAATCCATGGCCAAGACCAAAACATAAGAAAAAAAGGCTTACCAATACAAAACAATTAGTACTATATAAAGAATTTTTAGCTAAGGGTGGAGAAATATTTTTTAAAACTGATGATGATGAATTATTTAAAGATAGTTTAAAATATTTTCAAGATACAGGATTTAAAATTATAAATAAAACTTATGACTTGCATAATGAATCAATATTTGAGGATAATATAGTTACA
>CAPZDM010000073.1 GCA_948745425.1 uncultured Clostridia bacterium | reverse complement strand
TATCTGTTAGTAATCTAATTTTATTTCTAACTACTTCCTCTAAATCCATTTCAATATACTCATATCCTTTTTGAGCATATATTATGCCTCTTGAAGAATAACCAGCTGCAATTTCAACTACCTGTTTTATGCTTAAATCATCCAGTATTTTATTAGTTAGTTTATACCTTGCTTCTATTTCTGGTGCTAATAATTTATTCAATTTCACATCATTATTTTTGCAATTTGCTTTTAACCATTCATATATTTGCTTTTCATAAGGTATATCTGTAAATTGCCTAGGATATGCAGTTACAATTGCAGTTGGACTAATGCTTTCAAAATTATCTAACATAATTTTTCCTCTTTTCTATAATTCAATAACATCTAAATCATCTGGTACATATATATTTCCATTAAAGTATTGTTTTGCCTCTTCTGTGTATAACTTTTTTCTGTTTTCTAAATTGTTATCACTTGCATGATATAATACTAAATTTTTAAGATTTAAACTCGTTGCTATTTCTGATGCTATTTTTACAGTAGAGTGCATTTTTTCGTATGGTTTAAAAATATCTGCCTCTGAATCCATGCACATTGCTTCATGTAATAGCCATTCTGCATTTTCTACTTCATCTCTTAATTTTTCATCAAATGTTTCATCTCCTAAAAATACAAGTGCTTTTCCATTTTCTAGTATTGTTCTAAACCCAAATTGTCTATCTTTTTTTGCTTGAACATCTAAAAATTTAATATTATAATTTAGTATTTTTATTTGTTCTTTATCCTCTACTATATTAAAGATAATTCTGTTATCTATAAGTTTTGTAAATTTTTGTGGCAATACTTCAAACATTATTTTTCTAATTGTACTTTCTAATTCTTTATGCATATAAACATTTAGATTTCCATCATAATTATTATTGTCAAAAAACTTTTGTGCATATCTGATAATCCAAAACATTCCTAGTATATGGTCTGTATGCTTGTGTGATAAAATAATGTTATGTATTTTTCTAAAATCTATGTTTGCATCCCTTAGTTGTTTTATTATTTGTAAACCTCCACCTGTATCTACTAATATATGTTCTCCTTCATTATTTTCTAATGTAAAACAAGTATTATAGCAATCTAATGTCATTGCATGACCTGTTCCTAATATGTTTAATTTCTCCATATCTATTCCCTTTCTAATTTCTTTCAATTATGATATCTGCAACTGTTAAGTTAGTTTCATTTGTAACATTATCTATGATTGTTTTAGCAACATCATAAGGTTTCATAAATGTAGATTGCTTTTCTTCTGATACATAATCTCTACTATTTTTATAAAACCCTGTATTTATTCCTCCTGGATATACTCCTATTACCTTTACACTTGTACCTTTATATGCAACTTTCAAACTTTCTGTATATCCTCTTTCTCCCCATTTAGTAGCACAATATACCGCTTCTTGTTTGTTTCCTCTTAGTGCAGCAGAAGACATTATATTTACTATTTTTAAATCTTTTTCTTCTTTTGCTTTCAAAGTTTCTGTTGAAAATAAAATCATACCTTGCAAACCTTTAAAGCATTTATCTATATCTTCTTTTTCATATTTTGTAGGTAACTTAAATGATGGCTCTCCTGCATTATTAATTAGTATCTTTATATCTCCTAAATCTGATATTTCATCAATAGTATCTTTAACAAATTTACTATCAGAAATATCTCCTATAAAACCTTTGTAGTTATCTTTATATGTATTAGCTAATATCTTCATTTTTTCAAAATCTCTATCTATGTTACATACAAAGTAATTCTTTTCAACAAATTGTTTAACAAGTTCTAAGCCAAGACCACTTGCTCCACCTGTTATAATTACTACTTCTTTAGTCGTTTATTTTCCTCCATCTCCCAACTTTTAAAATAAATACACTCCATATTATCATTAAATTTTATTTCATAAATACCATCAAATGCTATTATATTTCTTTCAAATATCCATTCTACTATTAAAACATTTTTATCTATTGCTAATATTTTAAACTCTATATTTTCTATGTTTTGATTTTTAATATGTTTCATTCTTGTTTTATTCATCAAATGTTGTATATGGCTTCATAAATGGTGTTTCTTGATAAAAGGTTGTCTGTGTGAATAAAGATGTTGCTTTTTCTATATCTTTATTCCACTATGAATCCTTTAACTTATCTAACCAGTTCTCTGCAAACTTTTTATTCATAATCTAATTCCCTCTCGTTAACTCTCTTCTTTTCTTTTTTCCAAACTTCATACCTTCTAGCTCATTCTGTTCTCTATAATAATTAATATATTGTACTATAACTAGTGAATTTCTGAAAAAATATTTTATATTGTAAACTTTTTCATAAATTCTTTGACTTGCTCAAATGACTCTTTTGTTTTTGTAGCATTTGAAATATTACTTTCATCCTTAAATTTATCTTTTAAAAATTTAATTATAGTTATAATATTTCCTTCTGGTTCTATATTTTTGTTAATATTCGCAATTCCTAATGCATACATAATTATAAAATTACCTGTATTTAAGTATCTATATTCGTCAATTTCATCTTCTTTTATATCTAAAATATTTAAAATATCTTTTTTATCACGATTTTTTCTATAGGCTCTATAATCTTTTATTATATCCATCAATTGCAAATATATTTTATATACTCTAATAGCTTTTTCATAATTCAAATCATTTATCACTTTTTCAATATTATTTATATCAAATAAACTTGCTTTATTATTTTTAGTCAAATTTGCCAAATTAGATATATTATAAAAGGCAACATATACTTGAATGAAAGTTTCAATATCAATCTTATTTTTAGTTAATTTATTAAAATTATTATTTTTAACTTTTTCAAAATTAAATTCATTATTCTTTATTTCTAAGAAAAATTCTGTATCTTTATTTATTTTTTCTTGAACCTTTTTTACAATTGGATCATTAGATATTGAATATGAATTTTTCATCTGATTTTGAGTATTTAATGTATATACCATATCATTTACTAATTTCTCATCATTCGTAAATGAAACTATTTTTACAAATACAAATGAATTTAAATAATTTTGTCTTTCACTTTCTTCAATGTTCTTTAATGTATTAATAATTGTTCCTACTGTTTGTGCCCCATTTATTATTGTTCCACTTTTCACATCTAAATAAGCTTGTGCTGTATTATCGTTACAAGATTCACAAATAATTGTAATTCCGTTATTTAATAAATGAAAATTCGTATAATCATGTAATATGGTCTTTCTTATTCCATCATTTATTTTAGAGTTAGGATTTAAATATCTTACATTTCCCTCATATACATTATCTTGAATTGTACTAAATGTTTCATATATATCTAATAATGGAACATATGCACTTATTACTACAGACTTTTCATCTGAAAATGGACTTAATGTTTTTTTATATTTTAATTTAAAATCAGGACAAATGTTTTTTATATTTTTTTCATATAATGCAACACATTGTTCTGCCAACATATAATTAAATTCTATTGTATTTCCTGTACGATTAGAATAATTTTTTAAACAGTTATTCATTTTTTTTATTATTTTTTCACTTATTGTTTGATTTGAAAATCTTATAACCCATAGTTTAAAATTATAAATATCGAATTTATCATACTCTTTTCTTTTCTCTTTTAATAATTCATTCCATTCAATCTGTGAAAAATCTTCATTTGGAGATACAAAATTCTCAAATCCGTTTTCCAATTTTAAAATTTCATCTTCTTTTATGCCATTTGAAATTCCCTTTAAATCAGAAGGAAATTTAAATTGAAAAAAGTGTACTGTTTCATTATTTTCAATATAAATTGCATCAATCCCATTATCATCATATCCATCTGTTACACATTCAGCTGCTTCGTCATCACTTAATCCAAATTTTGTCTTTAAAAAATAATGTCCAAAAGCTGATGAAAAATTATCTGGATAATATTGTCCAACCAAATATTCTATACTTTCTTTTATATCGCTATATATTCTTTCAAATCTTGTTGCCATAAAAAACACCTCTTCTTACTTTATAAATTTTCTCATCACTTCATTTTTCTATCATTAGTTTATATATTTTAAATTTTTCTCTAATATTAATTTTCATCTTTATTATTTAATCTTTTCTCTAGTGTTTCTATACTTGGTAAGTTATTTGCTAAATACTCTGGTATCTCTTGTAAATATTTATATTCTGCAACACCTATTGGCTTATTTATATCTTTCAAAGCTAGTTCAGCAGTTAACTTATGTTCATCTCTACATAGCAAAATTCCTATTGTTGGATTGTCATCTTCTTTCTTTAGTAGCATATCTACTGCATTTAAATAGAAATTTAACTTACCTGCAAATTCTGGTATAAATTTAACAGTTTTTAATTCTACTACAACATAGCATTTCAAGTTTAAATTGTAAAATAGTAAATCTATATAATAATCTTCTCCTTCTATTTCTAAATGATATTGTCTTCCTACAAAAGCAAAACCATTTCCGAACTCTAAAAGTAAATTTGTAATATTAGAAACTAATGCATCTTCTACATCTTTTTCTAGTACATCTTTTCCATAACCTTCAATATCAAAAACGTATGGATCTTTTAGCATTTCCAATGCTCTCTTTCCAAGCTCTATAGGTAATGTTTCTTTATAATTACTTATTTTGTTGTCTAACAATGCTTGTCTATTATATAAATCTGTTGCAATTTGATGTTCTAATATAGTTCTTGACCATAAATTTTCTAATGTTTTTTCGGCATACCATAATCTTTCTTGTTCATCTTTTATTTTATCCATAATTGTTGTTATAGTTGTCCATGGCAATTTTGCAACATGATGTTGCAAAATTGCATCATATTCAAATTCTTTTGCAAATTTTTTCATATATCTTAAATTTCTCGCTGATAAACCTTGCATATCTGGAAATTCCAGCTTTAAATCTTTTGCTAAAGTATCTATGAAGCTATTTCCATACTTTGTATTTTTTATTAAACCTTTTCCAATTCGATGATACATTAGTATAACCTCATTATTAGCTTGTGTTAGCACTTTTCTTCTCGTTGTAATTATATCATTTTTTATTTCATTCAAAAATTTAAAATACTCATCATCGTTGATAATATTTGTTAAATCTTCCACAATTTTCCTCCATTTTGAATTTTGCAACATCATGCTGCAAAATTCATATTTTACTTATTTATACCATAAAATTAATATAAATACAATTGTTTCCAGAATATTCATTTTTAAAAATTATAAAAAGGCTGCTACTTTTATACATAACAACCTTTTATAATTTATCTGCCTATATATTTATCTTTTTTCTTTGTTTTAGCAATATCTTCTTGCTCTCTTTTCATTTGCTGTTCAATTTTTATAACTTCTTTAACCTTTGGTGTATCTTCTAAAATCCAATTTGATATTTTTAGATTTTTTCTATATTCATTTAAAATAGTAGTACATTCATCTCGCTTTGCTTTGTATTCCTTTATTAAATTATCATCTGTACAATTTCTTAGTTTATTTCTGTATTTTTGTCTTAAATTAGTAACACCTTCAATATCTTTTTCAGTTTGTAAAATATAGTTTTTTACATCTTCTGTTGTTTTTAATTTTTCTGTTACAATAAGTCTAGTTTCATTAGAATAACGTTCCATTTTTCTAACTTCTCGTCTCATTTCTGGTGATAATGGCTTATAATCTTCTCTTTTCGGAATTAAACCTAATAAATGAAATAGTATTAGAAAAAGTGCATCAATTCCACTTATTTTACTAATATCTTTGAATTTGCCTTTAAATCTATAAACATACTGCTTATTATATTTCCTCGGTTTTACTAATTTATAGTATTCATCTTGCACATAATATGGATTTTTGAATAGTCTTTCAACAATATTTTGTGGTAAATACTTTTCTCCTAATTGATACATTCTTACTGCTTTTTTATCATTTATTGAGCGAATTGTAGGATACTTTCTGTTGCTATCATCATTTATAATATAGCCTTTTTTATACATTGCCTTTTTAAATTGTGCATAACTCATACATATTTTCATTGTTTCATCCATAGCTTGTCTCATTAGGTTATACTTCGTAGGCTCTCCTCTTTTTTCTGCAAAATATATACTTCTTGGTGTTTTTCCTTTTGGATTTTCTATAACTATTAGATTATTTTCTCTACATAATCTATCTGAAATTTCTCTAATTTTATAATATGCACCTTTATTGCAATTAAATTTCTTTCCAGTAAACATATTAACTGAATTTACTACAAAATGGTTATGATATGTGCCAGTATTAAAGTGTGTTGCAACTACAACTTGATACTCACTCCATATTTCTTTTGCTAGTTCTACTCCAATTTTGTGTGCAAGTTCTGGTGATACTTCTCCTGTTTTAAAACTTTGGTATGCATGATATGCTATATTTCCTATACATTTATCAAACTTTTTCTGTACAAAATTCATTTCTTCATAAGCTGTGTCGCTATTACAATTTACTCCTGTTACATACATAGTTTTCTCATTTTCATCAACAGTCTTTTTACTATTTTCTGCATACATTAATACTTGTTTCAAATCAGAAAAGAGTGTCTTTTCTGGATTTTTCGCATAATTTACTACTCGTGATAAGCTATCTTTAATTGCCCATATTTTCGTTGTTGCCATCTTCATCACCATCTTCTTTATTGTTATATACATCTAGAAAATCACTTTGCATCTTTTCTATTTTTTCTCTTACTTCTTCATTATTTAGATAAGGAAATTGATATTTTAAATCAGTTATTCCTGCATATATTTTGTAAATTTTTTCATCTAGTACTTCATAAATCTTTTGTTGCAATCCTGATTTTCTTAAATAACCTGATAAAGATAATTTACTCTTTTTAGCATTTCTTTGTAATTTTTTCTTCTCATTTTCACTCACTCTAACATTAATATTAGCGATAAAATATAAATGTACAAAAAAAGCAAAATAAAAATGTACAGAAA
>CAPZDM010000072.1 GCA_948745425.1 uncultured Clostridia bacterium | reverse complement strand
ATAATACTACGAATTTTTTTATAAAAGTTTGTTTCACATCATTGACACATATACATTTCCCCGAAAAAAATTGACACTATCTGTTGATATTACATTCATAGAATGTTATAATGTATATATAGAATAAATATTTTTCTATTTAGGTAGGTGTTGTTTATGGATAAAAAATATAATGGTAATAATGGTATATCTGTTCAACTTATAGTTTCAAAGGTAGAAAAAGAACTAAATAAAGGATTGCCTACTCTCCCTAGAAAAGAAAGAAAAGTTAAAAAGAGTAGTAAAATTAGAACTTTATCGACTTCTGATAGAAAACATCTTAGTATGGGGCTTCAAGTTTTAGAAAGAATAGTTACTGAAGGATTTAATAATGAAGAACAAAAATTATTGTCAGGTAAAACTGATGTAAGCAAACTTAGGAAAGAAATCTTTGGCTATAGGAGGTTAATGGAGTGTTTTATACGAAAACTTTCAATGGATTCTAGAGATATGTATGAATTACAGCAAAGAATAGAGTTATTATCTGATTATTCTGAAATAGCTCAGGCTGCTCGAGATGGGATAATTCTAAAACCAGAAACTAGAACCGAAATAATTAATGGAAAACCTAGAGAGGTAATCTATGATACTAGTATGACACCCAAAGAAGTCTTAAACATTTTGAAAGAATACCAAAGTAAACGTGAAAAACTTGAATTTAACAGGCTTAGTAATTATTTAGGGTTAGGCTTAGGCTTTGCAGGTACATTAGGTGCAATGTTTAGTGAAACTAAGACTAATGGCAAAAAAATGACTTCTTTAATAGCTTTGGGGACCACAGCTTTAAGTGGATTAAAATTACTTGAAGGTGTTAAAGATAATAATATTAGCAAAAAATTTGATTTGATTCATCAAATGCATAATATGGAAGATGATTTCTTAGAAATTGAACATATTAGTAATAAATCTAAAGAAGATGATTTAAAAAATATAGAACAGGTCGCATATGAATCTCAAAAATTATCAAACAAGATTGAAAATAAGGATCTATCTCTTCATATGATTACAGATTTAGCAATAGCGTTAATAACTGGAATATACACTAATTCTACAACTGAGATTCAAGAAAATGGTAAAATTGATGGAAAGTCATTGTCTTCTTCTTTAATTAATTTAACTAATGCAGGTACAAGCATAAATTCTTTTGCTAATACAATAAGACATATTTCTATTGATAAAACAGAGAATGAAAATTTTGAACAAATCTGTATAAAGGTAAGAGATATATTAAATCAAATGGAGGAAAAGGTGTATCCTTTAAAAGGTGCTACACATCCTTTTAATTCTTTCGAAATAACTGATTTTACTGGAAACTTTTATCCTAAAAAAGATTATAATACTGGCGAAATAAATTATTGTTCGACTATTAGGATTTCTGAGTTTAGTATGAAAAGAGGAGATGTTGTTTTATTATCTGGTGAGTCTGGCTCTGGAAAAAGTACTTTTTTAAGATTTTTGAAACGTGGAGATATAAATAATAGAAAAGCGATAAAATTAGATAATAATGAAAGAGTAGATAGTCTAGGGCATGAATATATTTCTTTTAGGCCTAGTATAGAACTTGGTGATGAAACTAATGTGCTATATCAAATAACAGGAAGATCTAGTATTTCTAATTTGTCTGAAGAAGAACAGTTTAATTTACTCTCTATACTAAATGAATTGAAATTTAGTTCTCCAGATTTATTGAATGAATTAGCTTCAAAAAAATTCATGGAATTTTCTACTGGTCAACAAAGAAGATTAGCTTTATCAAAGCTATTTTATAGAATTGATGATGGAACTTCCGTAATTATTGTGGATGAACCTGTCGGAAATGTAGAGGATAGTTTGATTAAGGAACAGCTGGAAATGATTAAAAATTACGCAATGAGTAAAAATGTTATGTTATTATTAACCACACATCGCCTAGATTTGGCAGAAGAATTTGCTACTAAACGATATAATATTAATAATTCTGGTGTTTTAGAGCAATTACCTATTAAAAATAGAAAAAACGAAAAAGAATTTTGTGCTGAGATGTAGAACCTATCACAACGGGCAGACATAAGGTCTGCCCCTACAATGTTTAATATTGCATTCATTAGAAATATATTTAATGTCTATTTTAATTCCACTATTGTTACTCCCATTTCTCCTTCTCCAAATGTTCCATTCCTATAGCTTTTTACATGTGGATGTGTTTTTAAGTATTCTTGAATTCCTTTTCTTAGTCTTCCTGTTCCTTTTCCATGTACTATTCTTGTTGTTTTCATACTTGTTAGACTACACTCATCTAAATATTTATCTATTATTGGTATTGATTCGTCTATTGTTAATCCTATAACATTTATTTCTGTAGATACATCATTTTTTACATTTATTTCTCTATTTTCTATTTTTTGTTCTTTACTTTCTTCTAATTTATTATTTTTTATAAAAATGTCTTCTATATAAAAATCCGTTTTTGCCATACCTATTTGTACTCTAACTTTATTTGATTTTTTGGGTGGTTCTAAAACAATTCCTTCTTGATTTATACTACCAATATATACTTTCATTCCTATTTTTATTTCTTCTGGTTTTGTGTTAGATTTTAAATTGTTTTTTTCTACTTTTAATTCTTTTATTTCTTTGTTTAAATTATTTTTTATTTTGTTCATTTTATTTTTATCTTCTTGTTCTGATATTTCTTTTATAATATCTTCTGCTTCGTCTTTTGCTTTTAATAATATTTTTCTGGCTTCGTATTTTGCATCATCTATAATTTTTTTTGCTTCTAGTTCTAGTTCTGTATTATCTCTTTGTAAACTCTTCTTTAATTCTTCTATTTCTTGTGAATTCTTCTGTATTTTTTCTTTTTCGTTTTCTATTAATATTTTGTTATCATATATTTCTTTTAATACATCTTCTATATTAATGTTTTCTTGTTTTGTTAATTCTTTTGCTCTTTTTAATATGTGTTCTTCTAGACCTAGTCGTTTGCTTATTGCAAATGCATTACTTCTTCCTGGTACTCCCATCAATATTTTATATGTTGGTTTCATATTTTCTACATCGAATTCTGAACTTGCATTTTCAAAGTTGTCTGTTGTTATTGCATAGTTTTTTATTTCTGAGTAATGTGTTGTTACTACATTTAAAGATTTTTTTGCATTTAGTTCTTCTAATATACTTATTGCTAAGTTTGCTCCTTCCATAGGGTCTGTCCCTGAACATAGTTCATCTAATAATATTAAACTATTTTCTGTTGATTTTTTCATCATGTCTACTATGTTTATCATGTGTGATGAAAATGTACTTAAAGAGTCTGCTATGCTTTGCTCATCTCCTATATCTGCAAATATATTATCAAAGACATATATTGAACTTTTTTCTCCTGCTGGTATATATAGTCCACTCATTCCCATACATGATAATAGACCTATAGTTTTTAGTGTTACTGTTTTTCCTCCTGTATTTGGTCCTGTTATTACTAATGTGTTATATTTTTCTCTTATTTCTATGTCTACTGGTACTACTTTGTCTTTGTCTATTAATGGATGTCTTGCTTTGTTTAGTTTTATTATTTTTTTATCGTTTATTATTGGTGCTACGCCATAGTTTGCTATCCCAAATTTTGCTTTTGCAAATATGAAATCCAGTTTTCCTATTATGTTTATATTTATGTCTAATTCTTTGGTTATTCCCATAAATAGTTCTGATAATTCTTGCTGTATTTTTTGTATTTCGTTTGCTTCTTCTAATTTTAATGTGTTTATTCTGTTGTTCATTTCAAATACTGGTAATGGCTCTATAAATACTGTTGCACCACTTGCTGATATATCATGCACAAATCCTTTTATCTCGTTTCTATATTCTTGTTTTACAGGTATTACATATCTTCCATTTCTTATTGTGATAAAGTCTTCTTGTAAATATTTTGAGTGTAGATAGTTGTTTAGTTTGTTTTTTATTTCATTTTGTATTTGTTTTATATTCTTTCTTATTATATATAGCCTTTTTGAAGCATGGTCGTCTATAGTATTTTCGTCTATAATTGATTTAAACATTTTATCTTCTATTACTATGTTTGTATATATATCAAAAAAATAGTTTCTTAGCTTGTTTGTGTCTACATTTTCTATTTCTGATACTTTTTCATAATATTCCTTTAATTCTCTAGACATTTTTAGTACCCTTGCTAAGTCTAATAATTGCTTTATAGATAGAGTTCCTCTTGCTTCTAATGTTCTTAAGTGCACATTTATATTGTCTATTTCTCCTAGTGGAATTCCTCCAATTCTATGTGTTAATACATCTGCTTGCTCTGTTTCTTTTAAGTTTATTTGTACTTCATTTTTATTAAATGATGGTTTTAAGTTTTTTATCATTTCTTTTCCTAAATATGTTACTGCATAATTTTCTAACATTTCTAGAACTTTATTAAATTCTAATTTATCTAAATATTTTTTATCCATTTTTCCTCACTTCTTTAAAAATAATTGACAAATACGTTTTTTCTGTGTATAATATGTATAGGAAATGAATACAGAAATGTGTTGACATATAAAAATGTTAAGACACTACATAGCCGTGCAAAGCAAAATGTAGTGTCTTTTTTTATTCCTTATTTGTTAAGAGTATGTATATAAATGTTAATAAGGCTACGTTTATGGTTGCTGAAATCATTAATCCTATAATTAGGAATAGTAAAAAATTTAACATAAACACCACCTCACTTTCTCATAGTTAGAAACTATGACGTTTAGTGGCAACACTCATCTGCTTTATTTTCATTTCCTATGGTATTTAATATACTACATTTTTTACTAAAAAGCAAGTAAATGTTTGCAATTTTTTTAATTTCCTTAAATTTAAGAGATTTTCATTATCACTCATTAATCTATTGTATTTTTTTTTTATTTATGTTATAGTAGGTTTGAAATTTAATTATGCTTAAACCTAAGGAGGAATTGACTTGGAGAAATTTGTTATAAATGGAAAAACTAGACTTAAAGGTGAAGTTGTTATTAATGGTGCTAAAAATGCTGCTGTTGCTATATTACCTGCTACTTTATTAGTTAATGGCGTTTGTACTATTGAGAACTTGCCTAATATTAGTGATATAAATATATATTGTGATATTTTGAAAACTTTAGGTGTTAAAATTACCAAAATAGCTCCTAATACTGTAGAGGTTGACACTCGTAATGTTAATTACATTGATGCTCCTTTAGATATGACTAGCAAATTTAGGGCTTCTTATTATTTAATTGGGGCTCTTCTTGGAAGATGCCATAGAGCTGTAGTTGGAATGCCTGGTGGATGTAAACTTGGTGCTCGACCAATTGACCAACATGCTAAGGCTTTTGAGGCACTCGGTGCTAATGTTGAAATTGGACAAGGTAAAATTATGGCTACTACAGAAAAGCTTATAGGTAATTCTATTTATTTGGACATTGTTTCTGTTGGTGCTACTATTAATGCTATTCTTGCTTCTGTTTTGGCTGATGGTACTACTACAATTGAAAATGTTGCTAAAGAGCCTCATATTGTTGATGTTGCTAACTTTTTAAATACTATGGGTGCTGATATACATGGTGCAGGTACTGATGTAATTAAAATTAATGGTGTTAAGGAACTCTATGGTGGTACATATTCTATTGTTCCTGACCAAATTGAAGCTGGTACTTTTATGTTGGCTTCTGTTGCCACTAGAGGAGATATTACTATAAAGAATTGTATAACTAAGCATTTGGATGTTTTGTCTGCTAAAATCGAAGAGATGGGCGCTCATGTTGAAGAAATTAGTGGTGACACCCTTAGAGTTTGGTGTGATAAAAGACCTAAATGTGTAAATATTAAAACCCTTCCTTACCCTGGCTTTCCTACTGATTTGCAGTCTCAAATGGGTATTGTACTGGCAACTGCTGATGGGACTAGCATGGTGACTGAGAGTATTTGGGAATCCCGTTTTCAATATACTGCTGAACTAAATAAAATGGGTGCTAAAATAAATGCACAGGGTAATGTTGCATTTTTTGAAGGTGTAGAGGAATTATATGGTCGCCCTGTTTCAGCTTCTGATTTAAGGGCTGGTGCAGCTCTAATTATTGCTGGAATTGCTGCTAATGGCGTAACTGAAGTTTCTAATATTGAATATATTGACCGTGGTTACGAAAAAATTGAGGAAAAGTTTAGGGCACTTGGTGCTGATATTAAAAGAGTAACGGAGTAATTTTATGTTAAAGTTTTGTAGCTTATATAGTGGTAGTACTGGTAATAGTTTATTTGTCCAGAATAATAATACTAAGATTTTAATTGATGCTGGAGTTAGTGGCAAAAAGATTATAGATGCTTTAGATTCTATTAATGTGTGTCCTAATGAAATAGATGCAATTTTGATTACTCATGAACATTCTGACCATATTCAAAGTGTTGGTACATTTTCTAAAAAGTTTAATGTTCCTGTGTATGCAAATTCTAAAACATGGAGTAAGATTTCTAAAGAAGCACAAAAAATTGGAGAGGAGAATATTTTTACTTTTACAACATCTGAAGATTTTACTATTGGTGATTTAGTTATCCATCCTTTTAAGACTCCCCATGATGCTATTGAATCTTGTGGTTTTAATATATTTGATGGGAAGATTAAAATTAGTATTGCAACTGATTTAGGTCATGTAACACCCGAAATTCAGAATTGCTTAAGAGGAAGTAAATTCGCTTTACTAGAGTCTAATTATGAACCTGAAGTGTTGAGAATTTGTTCATATCCTAGTTTATTGAAAAGTAGAATTGCTGGTCCTAATGGTCATCTTTCTAACAATATGGCAGGCGAAACTATTTCCAGTTTGATTGAAAGTGGTTTGGCCACTGTAATGCTTGGTCATTTGAGTAAAGAGAGTAATTTCCCTGAAATGGCTTATGAGACTGTTCTAAGTGAATTAGAAATGAGGAAGTTTAAAAGGGGAACTATAGATTTGTCTGTTGCTAGCCGTTTTGAACCTAGCAAATTAATTGAAATCGGATAGACAAGGCAAGTATAATATATTAAATCAATCGAGTAGAGAATAAATAATTATTTTATTTATTCCCTCTCACACCACCACAT